>JAUWRQ010000132.1 GCA_030610515.1 Candidatus Eiseniibacteriota bacterium
GAGTACGACGTCTGGGAGCGGAAGTCCGACGGTGCCGACTACTCCAGGCTGGTCATGAAGCTGCGCTACCAGCCCATCTACAACATCATTATGAACATCCGGCACAAGTGGCAGGGGAGGCTCGAATCGAACTGGCTGACGCCCATGAGCTACGACCAGACCGAGACTCGATTCCGCCTCGAGTACAGACTGTCCAAGTACGATGAGGTGGAGTTCCTGCTGTCGCGGTCATGGATCAAGTGGCCGCCGAGGCCGCGCCTATCCGACAACGTCGACGCCGACGGCGGGCATCCCGACGTTGGCTCGGCGGGCATGCCCTCGTACGCTCTCGGCGCGACGGTCACGCACAACTTCAGTGATTGGCTGAAGATGACCGGCGCGTTCATGTTCTACGACGGCTTCCTCTGGGCATTCGAGGACGGCCAATTCTCGATCATGGACGGCGAGGCGTACCGCTGGTGGATATCGATATCCGATCGACTGTCGGACAATCTGGCGCTGAGACTCCGCTGGACGAACGACCACGGGTATCCGATCACCTACCTCGACGCCCGCGATTACAACTGGAACCCGCCCGGTAACCCCGAGCCCGACGGCTGGTACGTCCGGGACGACATGGGGGCATTCCGGCTGCAGGTCGATTACTCGTGGTAGCGGGGGAGCGACCGAGAGAGATGAGACGCATCGAAACATACGCGGCACACGAGATCGGGAGGCAGAGCATGCGACACACAGGAGTAGCTGCCATGACGCTCCTTACCATCGCCCTTTTGGCCGGGAGCGCGGGCGCCTTCACCTACACGGGATGGCAGTACGGCGACGCGATCCCTCCGATTGACGGGAGGTCGATGGCGATGGGTGGGGCCGGGATGGCGTCGTCCGATGGGGCCCGGGGGATCGGACTGAACCCCGCTCTCGTCGGCAAGACGGACGGCCTCCAGATAGCCGTCACCGCGCTCGGCATCGCCGCGGAGGAATCGCGGAACATCCCGCTTCACGACAGCTTCGATGGGATCATCGCCGACAACACGTTCGCGCTGAACACCGGGTTCTACGACCACTACATGGCAACCGTGGCGTACAAACCCTCCGATGACTTCGTCTGGGCGCCGTCCGTGGCCATCGGGTACCGACCCCGCCTCGACATGAACTACAAGTACCACGTGCAGTACCGCGACCCCGACACCCAGACCGAGCCGAACGACAGGGTCCTCTATGATTTCTACGCAGACGGTGACGGAGGCGTGAACGCCTTCAGCGTTGCCCTCGGGCAGGAGGTCGTCGAGGACGTCTACGTCGGTCTGGGAGTCGACTTCTTAAGGGGCGACTACGATCTGAGCATGCGCACCGTGTTTCCGCCGGACTCGGAGGAAGAGGACGTGGAGGCGAGCGCCGAGTTCAACACCATTTCCGGCACGCAGTTCACGCTAGGGCTCCTCGTCGAGACGCTGCATCGCGTCGACATCGCGGTCGTCTACCGTTCCGCGTTCGACCTCGAGGTGGGCGACTACTCGATCCGCGCGGCCGGGTCCGACGCGGTGACCACAGGGAGCTTCAAGTACCACTATCCGAACGCGATCGGCGTCGGGTTCGAGTACCACCCGCGCAATCTCATCATGACGACCGTGAACTTCGACGTGGAGTACACGACGTGGTCGGACTTCGAGGACGGTCTCTACGGCGAGAACCCGGATCTCGATGACACGATCGTCTATCGCGTGGGCGTCGAGCACGGCTTCTTCGACGACACACAGGCGCGTTTCGGTTTCGTCTACGAGCCCTCGTACACCGACAACACGATCGCTCGAACCGGGTTCTGTGCCGGCGTGGGTTTGGACTTGCTCGGGGTAAGGCTGGACATCGGGGGGCAGCTGAATCTCCGAGAGTACGACGTCGACGAGTACAACGTTGACGACGCGCGGGTACGCGAGACGACTACCCAGGTCATGGCGACTCTCGTCCACACGTTCTAGGACGAGGCCGCGCCGCGTTTCGGGGAGAGAGAGATGGTTTCCCCCGGACTCCGGCTCCGGGCGCGGCGGTATCGAAGAGGGAACAGGGGAAACGACATGAGACGTATGACGTTGCCGGTGCTGGCGGTGGTGGTCACGTCGCTCCTGCTCTTCGGAGCGTGCGGAGCCGCCGCCGGAGACGACGGCCTGATAAGGCTGTCCGTCATCTATACGAACGACATACACGGGGGCATCGACCCCTCGGGCGCGACGTTCATGAACAGGGAATTCCCCCCGCCGCTGGGTGGCGGGGCGTCGGCCGTCGCGTACATCGACCAACTGCGCGACATGGCCGCCGAGGATGAGGACCACTTCGTGCTCGTGATCGACCAGGGAGACATCTTTCAGGGGACGCCGGTCGGCAACTACAAGAACGGCGAGCCGGTCATCGAGTACTTCAACCACCTGGGGATCGACCTCTGGACGGTGGGCAACCACGATTTCGACGAGGGAGCTCCGAACCTATGGCATCTCGTCGAGATGTCGGAGATGCCTGTGTTGTCCGCGAACCTCGTCTTCGCGGAGACGGGCGAGCCGATCCCCGGCATCGACCCGTACGTGATCAAGGAGTATGGGGACCTCAAGGTCGGCATCATCGGTCTCACCACGACCGACACGCCCAAGATGGCGTTTCCGGCGCACGTGGAGGGCGTTGAGTTCCTGCCGGAGATAGAGACGGCAGGACGATACGTCGCCGAACTGCGCGAGGGGGGCGTCGACCTCGTCCTTCTCTCAGGACACATCGGTCTTCCGTACGACCCCGAGGCCTCGTATCAGCAGATGATCGAGGAAGAGCAGGAGATGGAGGCCGAGGCCCTCCGGGAGCCGGTGGAGGAGGGCAAGTGGGGCCCCAGCGCGATGGAGATATCGCACAGGGTGCCCGGCATCGACGTCTTCTTCGCGGGCCACATCCACAAGGGTTTCGACAAGCCCTGGGTCGAGCCCTCGAATCACACGCTCATATTCCAGACGTACGGGCGGGGCTCGGGCGTCGGACACGTTGACCTGATCGTCGACAAGGCCACGGGCACCATCGCCGGCTACGAGCTTCCCAGCTACAGAGGCGACCTGATCACGCTCTTCGAGGACGAGTGGTGGCCGGACGCCGAGACCGCGAGCATGGTGGGTGAGTTCATCGCCCAGGCCGAGCAGGGCATGGACGAGGTCGCCGGCTTCACCGAGACCGACCTGACCAGGGGCGGCGAGGGCGAGACGCGGATGGGGAACCTCGTGTGCGACGCCATGCGCGAGGAGATGTCTGCGGACGTCTCGTTCACCAACTTGGGCGGTATTCGGGACGAGATCCCGGCCGGGCCCATCGCTCCGCGGGACGTTTTCAAGGTGCTGCCCTTCGGCAACAGCATCATGGTCTTTGAGATGGATGGGCGGCTGCTCAAGGAGGTCATCGAGTACCGGGTGAGCGCGGGGCACCACGGCGTCTATATGTCCGGTGGGGAGATCGTGTACAATAAGACCCGCCCGGACTACGACCGCGTCACGCACTTCACCGTGGGTGGGGAGCAGTGGCAGCCGGACAGGATCTATCGGGTGGTGACGAGCGACTTCCTGGCGGTCGGCAACGCGGGACTCTACATGCTTCCGCTCATGCCGGAAGAGAAGAAGATGAGGTCGTCGACGACCATGCGCGACGCGGTCATCCACTACGTGCAGCGTCACACGCCGCTCCGGGTTGAGACCGACGGCCGTTGGGTCAGGGACGACACGGCTGAGCTTTCACCCGAGCTCGCGGCCGCCATGGAGGGCATGGAGCCGCTGGCCCCGCCGGACGCCGAGGGGAGTGGCGCCTATCAGTAGAGCCGAGTGTCCTTAGGGGCAGGGCGGCCGACGACACGTGAACCGGGCTCCCCGGACTTCGGGGAGCCCGAGCTTCTCTTGCCCCGGGGCATCAAGTTCTCCCGCGTCGGGGCGTCGGCCTCTCTACAGGCTTCTTCGCGGATCCTCTCCGTGGCCGGGGCCATGAAAGCTGGACAAGTCGGACCGAATATGATATAATCACCATGTTGGAGGATAACCCGCTTCGCGGGGAGTGGTCAGAACTGTCCCGGAGCGGCGGAGGCTGTCCCTGCGCGAATCGGATGGGTATAGGTAGAACACAAAGGAGGCCTGCGAGGGACGACAACGGGAGGTCACTCCCCCCTGCTGGGCTCAAGAGAGACACACACACCGCAAGGAGGGCACCAAGATGATGCGAGTTCCGCTCATTGCTGCGGTCATTCTCGTCGTCGCATTCGGGAGTGCCGCGGCCGATCCGTCTGGCAACAACGTTGTGATCAACGAGATCTACGCGAACCCGCCAGGCACGTATGACGTCGCGGAGTTCATCGAGCTCTACAACCCGACCGCCGGCGCCATCGACATCAGCGGCTGGGTTCTGACGGGAACCGAGTACGATCAGCTCTGCGGGGGCGAGGACGTCTGGTACTTTCCGCCGGGCACGACGATAGGCGCCGACGATTACGTCGTGGTGGCCAAGGATGCCCACGACGGTGACGACGGTTTCTACGAGAACTTCGGGTTCGACCCCGACTTCGAGATGGTCGACCCGTCGTTCGTGTACGATCACCAGTACCTGCCGGTCCCCGACATGCTTCTTGCCAATGACGACCCGGACACGTCCTACAGCGACGAGATCCAGCTGGTGGGCGGCCGCGGCTACGGCGTCAAGTGCGGGTCGTACAGCGAGTCGGACGTCGTCTACCTCTATACGTCGGCGACGTTCATCACACTCGTCGATCTCGTCGAGTACATGAACCCGGAGCTTTGCACTGGCGACCCGTGCCCGGGCGACGATACGGCCGACGACAACGCGTTCCCCGGTATCCCGTATCTTGGGAACACACTGGGTCGCGATCCCTCGTCGACCGATACCGACAACAGCGACGTCGACTTCGCGATGCAGGTTCCGACTCCGACCGTCGTCAACTCCGCGAACACGCCTCCGTGGATGCGGGACGTCGAGTACTCCCCGATTCCTCCTGTAGCGACCGCGGACGTCGACGTGAGTGCCCTCGTCACGGACAATAGCGCCGTCGATTCCGTGATGGTCTACTACAA
>JAUWRQ010000290.1 GCA_030610515.1 Candidatus Eiseniibacteriota bacterium
CCCCCGCGCCGCCGCCCGCCCCCGCCCCGCGGCCCACCCCGACGGATCGCCCCGACTCGCCCCGCCACAGCTGGCCGTTCGGTGG
This sequence comes from Candidatus Eiseniibacteriota bacterium, assembly GCA_030610515.1. GTDB lineage: Bacteria > Joyebacterota > Joyebacteria > Joyebacterales > Joyebacteraceae > WJLY01. The sequence goes on from JAUWRQ010000290.1 coordinate 86, forward strand.
ACGTGGGTCCGCGGACTACGGCGCCTCGTCGGACGGCGTGCTCGTGATGCGCCCGATGTGCATCGGGTCGAACGGCGAGTTCTCGTTCTGGCACTGGATGTACGCTGAGGAGGAGAGCGGAACATCCGCGTGGGACTGCGGTCTGGTCGAGATCACGACCGACGGCGGGACCACCTGTAACACGCTTCACCCCGACGTTCCCTACAGCCACGCCAAGAACTACAACGCGGCCAACCCGCTTCCCGAAGGCACGCCGTGCTGGTCCGGTAGCTTCAACTGGCGGGAGGAGACGTTCGACCTCTCGGCGTACGCGGGCGGGGCCGTCCAGATCCGCTTCAGGTTCGCCTCCGACGGCTACGTGACGGAGGAAGGGTGGTACGTCGACAACATCAACCTGACCTTCGACGACGGCGGGTGGACTGGCGTGGACGAGGAGCTTAAGCCGTTCGAGTTTGCGCTCAGGCAGAACGCTCCGAACCCGTTCAATCCCGTGACCGTCATCAGGTATCAGATCCCGCAGTCGGCGCACGTCAGGATCGACGTCTACAACATCGCCGGGAAGCTGGTCAGGACGGTCGTCGATGAGCCTCAGGACGCCGGCTACAAGGCCGTGACGTGGAACGGCACGGACGCGAACGGCCACAAGGTTGCCAGCGGCGTCTACCTCTACAGGATGGAGGCGGGCTCCCACGTCGACCAGAAGATGATGGTGCTTCTGAAGTAGGACGCCCAGGCGTCTTGGACCAGGGCGCCCCGGCGCCTTGGACTGGACCTGGCGCTTGCCATGCGGGGTCGAGGGACTATGATGTATAGAGTCCCTCGGCCCCGCCTTTCTTTGTCCTGCGATCCCCTTGTGGGATCCACTGGTCTCCGCGGCGGCCCTCTGTGAACTCGTTCCGAATGCGAGGCAGTAGAAGGTGGCCGTCCGAACGACCAACCTCATGTACCCGAAGCACGTTTCCGAGGAAATAGACCTCCTGTCCAGGGCTCTTGGAGGGGCCTACCACGTGTATCTCTTCGCGGACTACGGAGGTACGCTCGTCCCGCACGGGGACGGCACGGACGCGGAGCCCCCTCGAGACCTTCTGCACAGGCTGGAGCAGCTGTCGCACGTCGAGTCGTTCTCGATCTACGTGGTGAGTGGAAGGACGGTCGATGAGCTCGATGGGCTCCTGGGTCTGGGGGACGTGGGGCTCATCGGGCAGGGCGGCTTCGAGATCCGGAAGCCCGGCGGTGCGATCGTCCATCCGGTCGACGTCGGCTCGGTCGGCGGGCTCCTGCAGCACATCGAGCTCGAGGCCCACGGCTGTCTCTGCTCTCACGACAGCGTTAGGATCGTGAACAGCGGCTTCTCCGTCGCACTCACGCACGGGTCGTGCGACTGCGACACGGCGCGTTGCGCGACGCAGTGCTTCTCCGATCTCGTACGTTCGCTCGACAAGCACAAGCAGCTCGAGGTGATGTACGGTCGGAGCAGTATCGAGGCGCGCCTGGCAGGGTGGCGAAAGGGCGACGCGGTGGGACACGTGTTGCGGGACGCCAGCATCGACGACACGCTAGCGATCTACATCGGCGACGCCGTCACTGATGAGGAGGCGTTCGAGGCTCTGGGCGCGTGGGCAGGGGAGGGGGTGGACGAAGCTCCGTGGATTCTGGGCGACCCGGACGCGGAAGAGGATTCCGTCCCGAGGGCGCTTCCGATACTCGTGTCGCCGACGCCGCGACCGACCACCGCGTCGCTCTTCGTCCGCGGACCCCACGAGGTCTACGAGTTCCTGTCCTCGATGACGGCCATCGCCACGGCCCTCATGTAGGCCGCCCGGGCTACTCCCCGGGCTTCCTCCGCACCAGCAGCACGGAGCACTTGGCGCCCTGCGATATCGCCGTGCTCACTGAGCCCATCGGCCGCACCATGTCCGGGCTCTTCCCGCGCACTCCCAGTACGATGAGCGAGGCCCCGAGCGAGCCCGCCAGGTCGAGCACGGCCTCGGCCGGGTTCCCCTCTTCGAGCAGGTGTGACCGTGCATCGACACCGGCGTCCCCGGCCACGCGCACGGCATGTGCGAGCGCGTTCTCTCCGTCCTCACGCAGCGCGTCCTCCGCCGCGTCGTCCAGGTCGGAACGGTACTGCTCGGGAATCCGGAATGCGTGACAGAGATCGACCGACGAATCGCCGGACCGGGCGATCGTGGTCGCGGCCCGCACTGCGGCGTCGGCGTCGAGCGACCCGTCGACCGCGACGAGGATTCTCTCGAACATCCCGCTAACCTCCCTGCTTCCGGGTGTCGGCGCTCTCGCGCGCGAGCGCGACGGTCAGCCTGCCGCGCATCGGCTCCCCGTCGCCGAGGTAGAGCGTTGTGTGCGGGAACGGTATCTCGATGCCCTGAGAGTCGAAGGTCTTCTTCACACGTCTCCTGTACTCTCGCCCCACCGTCCACTGCTTGCTCGGGGCGGTCGTGAACGCGACACGTATCACGACCGCTGAGTCGGCGAGGTCCTGTACACCGAGTACATCGAGGGGAGCGGTGATCATCGATCCGTACGCCGGATCGGTGGCCATCTCGTCGCCGACTTCCTTCAGGACCTCCATCACACGGTCGATGTCCTCCTTGTAGGCGACGCCGATGTCGAGGACGAACCGCGACCACTCTCTGGTCATGTTGGTGACGACGTCGATGGTGCCGTTCGGAATGATGTGGACCCTGCCCTCGAGGTCGCGGAGCGTCGTTGCGCGGAGCGTGATCTTCTCGACGAGCCCCGCTACACCCGCTGCCCTGATCACGTCCCCCACGGTGTATTGGTTCTCAACGAGGACGAACATCCCCGCCAGGACGTCCTTCACGAGCGACTGGGCCC
>JAUWRQ010000100.1 GCA_030610515.1 Candidatus Eiseniibacteriota bacterium
AGGCCCGCCTCTCCAGTGCGCACTTGTCGGTCGAGCAGCGCTGCCCCTTGAGGAAAAGCTTCACCCCCTGACGCCGGCACAGCCTGCATCGTGCACCGTGATACGTCGCCATCTGCTTGCTACCTCCGTGGCTATACTCGTCTCTTCTTCGGGGGACGGCACCCGTTGTGCGGTATCGGCGTCACGTCCCTGATCGCGGTGATCTTGAGTCCCGCGGCCTGCAGAGCCCGAACCGCCGCCTCCCTACCCGGCCCGGGACCCGTCACCTGCACCTCCACCCGCCGGAGCCCCATCGGCATGGCCTGCTCCGCCGCGTTGCTCGCAACGAGCTGCGCGACGAAACCTGTGCTCTTCTTCGAGCCTCTGAACCCGACCCTTCCCGCGCTCGACCAGGCTATCGTGTTGCCTCGCATGTCGGTGAGCGTGACAACAGTGTTGTTGAAGCTTGCCCTCACGTGCGCAACGCCGTCGGGCTCAACAGTCTTCTTCTTGCGCTGAGCCAACACTACCTCCTACGCTGCTAGCCCTTCTTGCCAGCCTTCTTCCTCTTGCCTGCGACGGTCTTCTTTGGTCCCTTCCGGGTCCTGGCGTTCGTGCGAGTTCTCTGCCCCCGTGCGGGAAGCCCTCGGACTACGGCATCCAGCTCAAAGAGAAGCAGAAGGCCAAGGCGATCTACGGCATCATGGAACGGCAGTTCAAGAACTACTACAAGGAAGCCGACCGCCAGAAGGGCGTCACCGGCGAGAACCTGATGCGGCTTCTCGAACGGCGCCTCGACAACGTCGTCTACCGGCTCGGCTTTGCCCAGTCCAGGTCGGCGGCAAGAGAGCTGATCGTCCACGGACACATTCGGGTCAACGGCAGGAAGGTCGACATCCCGTCGTTCCAGGTGAAGATGGGCGACGAGATCAGCGTGAGAGAGCGGAGCCAGAGGAATCTCGAGGTCCGGCTTTCGGTCGACGCGAAATCGGGCGTCGGGACCGTGGAGTGGCTCGAGCTGGATCCTAAGAAGTTCATGGGAAGAGTGCTGGAACTGCCTTCGAGAGAGCAGATACCGTCGCCGGTCACCGAGCAACTCATCGTCAACTTCTACTCCAGGTAGCAACCGGCTTCGACTCTCATCGGCCCAGCTCCAGGGAGGCCAGCGTAGATGAAGTGGAAGAACGTTAGGATGCCAGACGAGATCGTCTGGGCTCGCCAGACGATGACGGGCGTGTACGGGAAGCTCGTCGCGGAACCGCTCGAGCGAGGATACGGCATCACGATAGGTAACTCGCTCAGGCGAGCGCTCCTGTCCTCACTCCAGGGCGCAGCTGTGTTGGGTGTCAAGATCGATGGTGTTCTTCACGAGTTTTCCGTCGTGCCGGGAGTCACTGAGGACGTGACGGAGCTCATTCTGAATCTGAAGCAGCTCAATCTCAGGCTCTTCTCGGACGGCCCGGAAACGCTCGTGCTGCACGCGGATTCGGAAGGAGAGGTCAAGGCCTCGGACTTCGAACCCAACCCGAACATCGAGATCATGAACCCCGACCTCCATATGGCCACGCTCGGCGCCGACACCAAGCTCCACATGGAGGTTACCGTCGGCGCGGGACGCGGCTACGTGCAGGCGGAGGACCACGAGTTTGAAGAGAAACCGGTCGACTTCATCCCTATCGACTCGATCTTCTCACCGGTCAAGCGTGTCAACTACGACGTGGAGAACACGCGCGTCGGCCAGCGTACCGACTACGACAAGCTCACGCTCGAGGTCTGGACGAACGGGGCGGTGACGCCGGAGGACGCGGTGTCCTTCGCCTCGAAGATCCTGAAGGACCACCTGCTGCTCTTCATGGACTTCGAAGAAGAGCCCCACGAAGAGGAAGAGGAGGTTCTCGACGAGGAGCAGATGCGCCTCATGGATCTCCTGAGCCACAGCGTCGACGAACTCGAGCTGTCGGTGAGATCCTCCAACTGCCTCCGAGACGCCGGCATCAAGACGCTCGGTGACCTGGTGAAGACGACCGAGGCGGAGATGCTCAAGTACCGCAACTTCGGGCGGAAGTCGCTCCAGGAACTCGTCGACATCCTGTCTGATATGGGACTCGTGTTCGGCACGGACGTCGACGCGCTGCTCGAGCCCGGAGGACCGCACGAGGGCGAGAGCGCTTCTTCCGAGGGTGGGGGCGAGAGCTTCGAGGAGATGCTTGGGCTCATGGCGGGTGCCGAGCCGGAAGGGGAGGCGGAGGAGTCCGGGAAGTCGGTGGAATCGGACGACTCTGACGAGCCGGAGACGGAGCCCGAGGGCGCCGAGGAAGACGCCGAGAAAAACTAGCGCTATCGATGGGCGCTATTCCCTGAACTCGGTCTGAGGGAGGGGCAGAAAGGCAGGACCGTAGCGATGCGACACAGGAAGAAGGGCAGGAAGCTAAACAGAACGTCGAGTCACCGAAAGGCCTTGATGCGCAACATGGTGACCACGTTCATCGATCAGGAGCACATCGAGACGACCGACGCCAAGGCGAAGGAACTCAGGCCGCTTGCGGAGAGGCTCGTGACGCTGGCGAAGCGGGGTGGGGACGATCTGGCGGCGCGTCGCCGGGCCTTGAAGGTCATCCGAGACAAGAAGATAGTGGGCAAGCTTTTCACTGAGATCGGTCCGAGGTACGCCGACCGTCCGGGCGGATACACGCGAATCGTCAAGGTAGAGGCGAGGCGGGGCGACGGCGCACCCCTGTCCATCCTCAAATTCGTGACCGAGCCGGTCACGTTCAAGGAGAAGAAGCAGAAGCCGGAGGAGGAGTTCGATCAGGTCGGCCCGGCCGCTGCTGCGGCAGCCGCGGCCCCGGCAGGTGAGGTCGAGGGTGAGTCCGCCGCCGTCGAGACCGAGGCCCCCGAAGGTGAGGAGGCCGACGTTCCCGAGAGCGCCTCGGACGATGCTGAGCCCGCCGCCGAGGGCGAAGAGCCGGAGGAAGAGGCCGCGTCCGAGGAAGACGAGCCCAAGGAAGGCTGATTGTGCCATCTCTTCGCAGGCATGGACCTACGAGATTCCGGGCGCCGAGCATGACCGTCGGCGCCCTTCTTGTTGTGGCTTCTGCAGCGGCTCTGGTCTGTGGTGGATGCGCCGGCCATTGGTGGAACGAAGAGCCCCGCGCGACCGAAGAGCCCCGCGCACAGGAGTCGACCGGGGCGTCCGACGACTCCTGGCCAGCAAGCCTAGGGGAGCTGCGTCCCCCGAGCGATGGGGAGGCCCCGCTCGGCGAGTCCGTGTCGCCCGAGGTCGCGATGGGACGGGACGCGCCCGGCCACGAGGGACCGGACGCCGCCGATGCTCTTCTCCTGCGCGTAGGACTGGCGCACAGCATCCCGGAGGCGCGCGTCTCATGTGACGGGCCGTTCTCCGTGAGCCTCTTCGCCGAGTCCGTCCGGACGTGGAATGCGGAGGGGGGCGGGAGCTGGGAGTTCCGCGCGAGCGGTGAAGGCGTCGAAGGAGACGGAGCGTCCGGATCATTCCCCGCATCCGCCGGGATCGTCCGGATGCGCGCCGGCGGGCTCGAGGCGCTGGAGTTCGAGGGCAAGCGCTACAGGGGCGAGATCGAGGTGTTCGTCGCAGCAACAGGTTCGCTCGCCGTCGCCAACGTTGTCGACCTCGAGTCGTACCTGCGCGGCGTCGTCCCGAAGGAGATCGGCCCCAGACCCACGGAGGAGTTGGAGGCCGTGAAGGCCCAGGCCGTGGCCGCCAGGACGTATGCCGTCGCGTCGAGCGGGAGAAGGGCCGAAGGTAGCTTCGACGTCCTCCCCACGACGGAGGACCAGGTCTACGGTGGCGTCGATGTCGAGAACCCCGTGTGTGACCGCGGCGTTCTCGAGACGGCGGGCGTTATTGTGACACGGACCGGCGAGCCCATCCACGCGTACTTCCACGCTAACTGCGGAGGGCGAACGGAGGCGCGGCACGAGGTGTGGGAACTTCCGAGCGTTCCGTACCTCAAGTCGGTCTGGGACACGCCGGGCGGCTCCACGAGGTTGGGCTCCGCGTTCTGTTTCCACGGGGCGAACTTCACGTGGGAGGAATCCTGGAGTGGGTCCGAGATCGAGGAGATCATCCACACGCAGCTTCCAGCGACCGCGTCGACTCCAGTCTCGGGGACGGTCACGGAAGTGCGTTCTCTCAGGGTCAGCGATCGAACGCCTTCCGGACGCGTGCGGTGGCTCGAGGTTGGAACGAATCTCGGCAGTCACCGCGTCTTCGGGGACCGCGTGCGATGGCTCCTGAGACGACCGGACTCGGGAGGCATCCTTCTGAGCGCCTGGTTCGAGCTCGACGTCGAGAGGCGGGGCGGACGCGTGGCTCGGGTCACGGCGCGGGGGAGAGGCTACGGTCACGGTGTCGGCATGTGCCAGCACGGGGCCATGGAGATGGCCCGCGAGGGCTACTCCTTCGAGGACATCCTCAAGCACTATTACTCAGGCATCGAGCTTGCAGGCAACTACGGCCGGCCCCCGGAATCAGATTGACAGAGGGCCCTGCCGCTGATATATTCTATGTCTAGGTTTTGCGGGGTCGTAGTTCAGTTTGGTTAGAACGCCGGCCTGTCACGCCGGAGGTCGCGAGTTCGAGTCTCGTCGGCCCCGCCACTTCCAGAACGGGACACCCAATGTGGGTGTCCCGTCTCTTCTGCATCGACATGCCGGCTCTTTGGTCAGGCGGCTTGTCCGGCAGCTTCCTCGTCCTGTTCCTCGAAGCTGAATCCCTGTTCCCTGAAGAGCCTCAAACAGGCGTCGACCACGGCGGGGTCGTAGAGGATTCCCCGGTTCCGCGAGATCTCGTCGATCGCCATGTCCATCGTGAGAGCCGCTCTGTAAGGGCGATGTGAGGACATGGCCTCGACGACATCGGCGACGCCTAGGATTCGGGCCTGCAGCAGTATCTCGTCGCCCGAAAGGCCGGCCGGATAGCCTGATCCGTCGAGTCTCTCGTGGTGCTGGAGGACCATCTCACTGACCGGCCACGGGAACTCCACCGAATTCAGGATCTCGTGGCCGACGCTCGGGTGCGTCCTGATGATGCTGAATTCATTGCCGTCCAGGCTGCCTGGTTTGGACAGGATTTCAGCGGGTACGCGTATCTTGCCGATATCGTGGAGCAGCCCAGCCACGTGGATTCCCTCGATGTCCGCCTCGGGGAGACCCAGCTCCCCTCCGATCGCGCAGGCCAGCTGGGCGACGCGCCGCTGATGCCCCGCAGTGTACGGATCCCTCCTCTCGGTGAGAGTTGAGAGTGCCCCGACTGTTCCGTATACCGCCGTCCGAGCTCGAGCGAGGCTCTCCTCCAGTGCTCGGTGTGACTCGTGTCTGTCCGTGGCGCCCAAGATTATCTCACTCAGGGTCCTGAGCAACGTGATGCTCTCTGTATCCCACTCCCTATGTGAGCTGTGCATCGATGCACCCGCGAACCCGGCCAAGCGCCCCCCCGCCATCGTCGGAACGCCGAGGACCGATCGTATGCCGCGGGCCAATAGTGCTTCCTTCTCGACCGCGGCCTCGGGCGGCAGTTCATCCTCGCGGGGGATCACAACCTGCTCCGGTTGGATGAGCCGGTCGCTGCCCCAACG
>JAUWRQ010000019.1 GCA_030610515.1 Candidatus Eiseniibacteriota bacterium
ATGCGGTCCGGGCTCTCGACCAGGCTTGCGGTCTTTTTCATCAGGCGCTTCGGGAGAAGCCCGAGGTCGCTCCTCGCCGGGGTCGTCTTCTCCGGTGGGTTCCTCGCGTTCTGGATGCCCGAGCACGCAGTCGCCGCGCTCCTGTTTCCCATCGTTCTGGAGATAGCGAGGGCCCTCGAGTTGCCGCCCCTGAAAAGCGGTTACGGGCGGGCGCTCTTCCTCGCCCTCGCGTGGGGCGCGGTCGTCGGGGGCATCGCCACGTTCCTCGGAGGCGCCAGGACACCGCTCGCGATCGGAATACTGCGCGAGCACTACGGGCTCACGATCGGTTTCCTCGACTGGATGGTGGCGGTCGCGCCGTTCTCCATCGTCATGATGTTCGCCGTGCACGTGGTGCTTCCGAAGTTCTTCCGGATCGATATCGGGGACGTGGCCCGCGCGAAGAGCGCTCTGGACGCCAAGGCGAAGGAGATGGGGCCGCTCTCGCGGCGCGAAAAGGGGGTCGCCGTCGTCACGGTGACGACGATCGTGGCGTGGATCACGCTCGGCCCGTCGATCGGCCTGGCAGCGGTCTCGCTCCTCTCAGCGGTGGCGCTCTTCGAGTTCGGACTCATCAGCTGGCGGAGCGTGGAGGAGTACGTCAACTGGGGCGTCATCCTCATGTACGGAGGCGCCATCGCGATCGCCTACGCACTGCACGAGACGGGCGGCGCACGGTTCATCGCCGAGATCGCCCTCGCGAGGTCGGGAGACCTCTCCGCCTACTGGATGATGATGCTGTTCGCAGTTGTTGCCGCTTTTCTCACGGAGGCCATCAGCAACGTCGCCGCCGTCGCGCTCCTTCTGCCGATATGTTTCAGCGTGGCCGAAGGGATCGGGCTCCCGGCCATCTCCGTCGTGTTCGCCGTGGCGGTGCCGGCAGGTCTCGCGTTCGCTCTCCCGATGGGGACGCCCCCGAATGCGATCGCCTACTCCGCAGGTTACTATAGACTCAGGGACTCGGTTCTGGCAGGTTCATTCCTGAAAGTGCTGGCCTTGATCCTCCTGGCGCTGACCGCCAGGTTCTACTGGCCGCTCCTCGGGATCGGCGGCTAGCGGAGGATGTATTCGTGAAGCGCATACTCCTCATACTCACGCCCGCCAGAGTGTCGAACTCGTGCGTCGACGAGGCGCTCGCGGCTGCCGAGAAGAGCCTCGCCGAACTCGTGGCCGTTTTCGTGCTGGACACGACGATATCCGCGGACTTCCGCTCGCGCCTGCGCGATTCGGGCTCGCTCGGTGAGGCGCCGAGTGACCAACTTGTCGTCGCCATGCGGGAGGAACAGGAGCGTCAGGGTCGTGATGAACTGCGGAGAGTTGAGGAACTCGCGAGGGCCAGGGGAGTGGAGATACGGACGCGGCTCGTCGTCGGTGAGTTCGTCGGCTGCTCGCTCGAGGCCGCGCAACGGGAGGCGGCGGAGGCGATATTCGTGACGAGACGTGGGCGTCCCGCCATCTCCAGGTTCGTCGCCGGGTCCGCAGTTCACGATCTCAGCGAGGCGGCGCCGTGCGAGGTTTTGGTGCACGACGCTGAGAGAGCGACGAAGGGCGAGAACCACAGCGGCGAGTAGCGGAACGCCGGTCGCTTTTCTGCCTCCACTCCTGATTACCCGCCGAGAGACTCGAGCTCGGTCTCGAGCCTCCGGCGCAGGTTCGCGTCGTTCGTCAGCGAGATGGCCTCGCGGAGTTCAGCCTTCGCCTCTTCGGTTCTTCCCTGTTCAGCCAGGAGTCTCGAGAGAACCGCGCGCGGCGACGCGAGCCGCGGGTTCTCCTCAATGGCGGCGCGCAGCTCGCGCTCCGTGGAGTCGAGGTCTCCGGCCAAGTAGTGCACCTGGGCAAGCCGGGTGCGGGCCTGCTCGACCGCAGCACCCTCTGCCAGCGCCCGTGTAAGCGTGTCGATGGCTCGATCGAACATCTCGTTCGCGACATAGAGGTCGGCGAGCCGTGACCAGGCGACGCCACGCACCGGGTCCAGCTCCGTGAGCCGCTCGAGCGCGTTCATCTCCTGCCCGACGTCTCCTACGTCCTTATAGAAGACCGCGAGCGAGTAGACGACGTCGGCGTTCTCGGGATCGAGCTCCAGGGCCTTCGTGAGTTCCTCGAACGCGGAGTCGTAGTCGCCGTAGAGCTGGTACGTCTGTCCAAGTCCGAGATGCGCGCCGGGGTTCCCGGGCTCGAGGTCGATCGCTCGTCTGAAGGACCTGGCCGCTTCGGAGAGCCTGTCGAGCCTCAAGTACGTGCTTCCGACGCTCAGATACGCCGCGACGTCTTCAGGATCGTCCTCGAGTGCTCGCCTGAACGCTTCGCCCGCGCCTTCGTAATCCCCCGCCTCGAAAAGCTCAAGTCCCCGCCGCATGGCGCCTCCGGACTCCCGCGGCGCGTCCCCCTCCGCCAGCGTGAAGCTGCCGGAGCGTCTGCCCACCGCTCCGAATCCTTTTGCCTCGAGCTGTGACCTCAGGACCTGAGCGTCGCACTCCCCCATGACGCAGCCCGCGAGGACAAGGGCGGCGGCGAGTGCGGAAAGCCCCGCCGGGATGCGCTCCTTGCGACCGCGCGCCACGAGCACGAACCCGACGACGCCCGCCACCACCCCGGGTACGAGGAACAGAGGCATGGCCAGAAGCGCCGCAGGCAGGAGGCAGGCGAGAAACACGGCGGCCCCGGCCGCCGCGCGGTGCCGGCCGTGAGGCAGGAGTGAGGAGAGGCCGAAGCGCTCACCCGAGGGGGACCAGACGTCGCGGGCCAGCAGCGCGAGAGTCGGCACGAAGAGGCATAGGGCCGTTACGCTTCCCGGCATCCAGAGAGAAGCTGAAGCGCCCGCGTACGCGGAGTAGCCGAGGGAGAACGAGAACAGGAGCGCGGCGCCCGCGACGAAACCCGAGAGTAGCGGGAACCGGGCGAGCCTGAAGGGCCTCGCGTAGTAGAGATACCACGATGCGAGTAAGGCGAGCACGTAGGTGAGAGCGACGTAGCTGACCGAAACCGCGAAGAGACACGCGAACGCGAGGTAGAACGCGGCGTGCTTCCTGTGCTCCTCGAGCGCCCCCGCGGCGGTGCCCTCGGGATTCTCGTGCAGAGAACGCATCGTCCCGGCGGTCAGGGACGCGAAGAACGAGGCGGCAAACACGCCCGCCAGCGACACGACGTCGAACGCGTGCGAGAAGGAGAAGAGCCCCGTCGAGCCCAGCAGGAGTCTCGCCCCCAGGGCCGCTCCGCCCATCGTCGCCGCCAGGAGCGCGCCAGTCCGGAACGGGTCGATGTCGCGCACGAGCGCCCTCAGACGGCCCGCGTCGTAGAGCCCGTACCAGACCGCCAGGACCGGCACGACCACGAACATGTCCACGAGTGAGTTGGAGAGGTCGGAAACCGCGAAGGGCGTCGCGTTCACGAAGGCGCGATGCACGCTCGCCTTCGCGAAGAAGAGGAGATAGACGTTCTCGACCTCCGCGCCGAAGAACCTGGCCACCGCCAGTGTTATCGGCGGGAGCGCGAAGAAGAAGAACATCGTGACGTACACCGCGAAGAACGATGCGACGGTGCGAGCGGCGCTCCTCGTCTTGAGGTAGACGGAGAGCGCGCCCGCGATGCCTCCGATGCCCGCCTCGACGCGTATCCCGGTCGTGGTGCCCTGGAAGCTTCGGTCAGCGGGGTTCAGGAGGTTCAGGAATGCCGCCCAGAGCGAAGAGCCCCTCGGAATGAGGTACCCACTGAGCTGAGGGGTCTCGCCACCGCGGTGCCCGACGAGGTCGATGAGCGGAGGTAGGAGCGTCAGGAGCCAGGCGAAGAGCATGAGCCTCGTGACGCGCTCGATCCTCACGCGAGAGAACACGGAGAGCACGACGGAGAGCGCCAGCATCGGAGCCACGTAGGCCAGCGGATAGTGGATGAAGTAGGACAGGAAGTAGAGCGTCTTCGTCTGGGTGGAGGTCTGCTCGAGGAAGTGCCGCAGCACGATGATGGCCGCCAGGAGCAAGAGCCACCTTCCGAGGGACACCGGCAGTCCCTCGGCCCACTCCGCCATTCCGAGAATTCTGTTTCGAGGCCTCTCGCTCGTCATCGGGTCACCGTCCTCCCTGGGGAATTGCCCTTCGAGGTCTTGCGGCTTCAACGTCACGCCGGCACCGCTTCTATCTCCTGTCCCTCGCGAACAGGTGCAGGTATATGGCGAAGCCGATGCAGGCGACGGAGAAACGCCAGAGCGTGATGGGTGCCAGGCCGGCCACGAAGCGCCCCCCGACGAAGTTCACCACGATGCCGAGAATGAAGACGGCCGCCGCCAGGGCGGCCAGAACGAACGACAGGAGCCTCATGGGGCGTCGCTCCCCTCTTCCGGAGTCACAAGTCGTTCCCGTGCACGACGTTAGCGTACGCCGGGCCGCACGCGTGTGTCAAGCGCGTACACCGTTCGAGCTTGACCAGCTGCGCCGGAGAACATAGAATACACGAACGGTTGAAGACACGACGACACATACGCATGGAGCGGCACTCAAGATGACGAACGACCTCTACGACACGGAGATGGCCGAGCTTCTGGCACAAGAGGATCAGAAATTGCTGCGGCTTCGCGAGCTCGTCGACAGCGCCTGTGAGGAGATCATGGGTGGCCGTCTCAACAGGCAGGAGGCGACCGTCCTCGCGCAGCGGGTCAGGAGAGAGGCGCAGGAGATCATCCCCGACCTGATGGAGACATTCGATCTCATATACAAGAGTCGCTTTGAGAGGCTGATCTCGCAGTACATCGACGCGCAGCGGAAGCCCGGGCAGGAGGCGTAGCCGCGCGGGAAGAGAGCAGGAGGGGCCACCCGACGGGCGAGATTTCTCGGGTGGCCGATTCGTGAGGTGGTCAGGTGGTCAGGCGGTCCCTCGGTTGGGTCGTGGTGTTGGCCGTTCTCGCGGCACTCGTCGCGTTCGCGATGAGCGACAAGAAGGAGCGGCGCGGCCGCAAGGAACACCAGTTCGCCCGCCCCGAACAGACGGGCGGCGCCGAGAGCGAAACCTTTTGACCCCGTCCGTGAGCTTGTGCTAGCTTGCGGCGCCGGGCCTTCTGCTCGGCTCTCGCGCAAGGTGGCCGAGAGCTCTGGAACGAGTTGCCGTGGGGGTTGAACCACTTGCGAATCTCCATTCTCGCGAGCGGGAGCTCGGGAAACGCCATTCTGGTCTCAGCCGGGGGCACGCATCTTCTCGTCGACGCCGGGATCTCCGCGCGCAGGGTGGCCGCGGGGATGCGCGACGTGGGGATCGACCCGGTCCTACTCGACGCCGTCGTCGTCACGCATGAGCACTCCGACCACGTGAACGGTCTGGGTCCCGTGGCCAGGCGCTTCGGCGTCCCCGTCTACGCCACCTCCGGGACCCACGCGGCGGTAGCGCGCCGCGCAGGGAGCATCCCGGAGACGATGTTCATCGAAGCCGGACGTGAGTTCCGCGTGGGGGAGTTCTCGGTTCATCCCTTCGCCACGAGCCACGACTGCGTCGAGCCGGTCGGATTCTCCATCTCTGACGGGGTCTCTCGCGTCGCCGTCGCGACCGACCTGGGCGTCGTAGGAAAGGCCGTGAGACGGCACATCTCCGAGGCCGACTGCGTTGTTCTCGAGTTCAACCACGACGAACGGATGCTGGCCGAGGGATCATACCCCTGGGCCTTGAAGAAGCGGATCATGAGCAACGTCGGACACCTGTCGAACGCTGCTGCCGCCGAGGAGATCGCGGGGCTTCGAGACGCTCCCATGTCGATCCTGGTGCTGGCGCATCTGTCTGACGAGAACAACGACCCGGAGCTGGCGCTCGCAGCCGCGCGCGAGGCGATCGCGCGCGCCGGCAGGAGGGACGTCACGGTCCACGTCTCCCCGCAACGCTCGCCGCTCGAGACCATTGACGTGCTCGCGTCGGCGCGCAGACAGAAAGAGACGATAGAGGAAGGGGTGGCGACCTCATGCACAGGATAGCGGTGGTAGGGACGGGCTACGTGGGCCTTGTGGGAGGAGCCGGGCTCGCGGATTTCGGGCACCGGGTCATCTGCGTCGATCGGATAGCCGAGAAGATAGAGAAGCTCTCGAGAGGTGAGATTCCGTTCTACGAGCCGGGGCTTTCGGAGGTCGTCGAGCGGAACGTGAGGGAGGGCAGGCTCTCGTTCACGACCGACATCGCCGCCGCGATCGGGGAGAGCGACGTTCTCTTCTGCGCGGTCGGGACTCCGGAGGGCGAGGGCGGAGCGGTCGATCTCTCTCAGGTCGACTCCGTCGCCGAGGACATCGGACGATACATGACGGGCTATCGTCTGGTCGTGCAGAAGAGCACCGTACCGGTCGGGACCGCCCGGCGCATCTCGAAGATCATCCGCGACCATCAGAGCCAACCGCACGGATTCGACGTCGTGTCCAATCCCGAGTTTCTGCGGGAAGGGTCCGCCGTCAGTGACTTCATGCGCCCGGATCGCGTCGTCGTGGGGGGGGACAACGAACGGGCGATGGCGACCCTGCGGAGCATCTACAGACCCCTCTATCTCATCAGGACGCCGATCGTCGAAACAACGGCCGAGACGGCCGTGCTCATCAAGTACGCGTCGAACGCGTTTCTCGCCACGAAGATCTCGTTCATCAACGAAGTGGCGAACATCTGCGAGGAGATCGGCGCCGACGTCCAGGGCGTTGCGTACGCCATGGGCCTCGACAAGCGGATCGGGCCGAAGTTCCTCCACGCGGGCGCGGGGTACGGGGGCTCCTGTTTCCCGAAGGACACGAAGGCGCTGGCCCGGATCGCGGAAGCCGCGGGCACTGAAGCCAGGATCGTCACGGCCGCCGTCGAGGTGAACAGGCTTCAGAAGGAGCGAATGGTGAAGAAGGTCGTGGACGCGGCGGGCGGGGACGTTGCCGGGAAGACGATCGGCCTTCTGGGACTTGCGTTCAAACCGAACACGGACGACATGCGCTACGCGGCCTCCATCGTTCTCGCCGAAGGCCTACTGAAGCTTGGCGCGAAAGTGCGCGCCTTCGATCCGGTGGCCATGGAGAACGCCCGGACCATCATGCCCGACATCGAGTACGTCGACGACGCGTACGAGGCCGCGTCGGGCGCCCACGTTCTCGTCATCATGACAGAGTGGAACGAGTTCCGGCGGCTGGACCTCGATCGGCTGAAGGAAGTTATGGCGGAGCACTCGGTCGTCGACTGCCGGAACGTCTACGACGCGGACGACTTCGAGCCCCTGGGCTTCCGCTTCGAAGGGATAGGACGAGGAAGACGCGGCGAGTGAGGAACCGCGGCGGCCGGCCGAACTCTCGACGCCCGCGAGCCGGCACCGATCACAGGAGGGACCGATGGCAGCCCAAGGGACCGGCGGTCTTCCGAGGGGAGTGAAGGCCGGGAAGCTCATAGACGGTGTGTCGACCAAGGAGCTCAGGCTCATTCCTGACGAGCGCGGCTACCTCATGGAGATGCTGCGTGCCGACGACGGCATCTTCCAGAAGTTCGGTCAGGTCTACTTGTCCGTGGCGTACCCCGGCGTTGTGAAGGGCTGGCACTACCACAAGGTGCAGACCGACTACTTCACCATCGTCAAGGGCATGATGAAGGTCGTCCTGTACGACGGCAGGCCGGACTCGCCCACGCACGGAGAGGTGAACGAGTTCTTCGTAGGGGAACTGAATCCTCTTCTTGTCGTCATACCACCGGGCGTTCTTCACGGCATGAAGGCGATTGGCGGAGCACCCGGCTATCTCGTCAACTGCCCCACGGAGCCCTACAACTACGACAAACCGGACGAGTATCGGGTCGATCCGCACGAGACCGACATCCCCTACGACTGGTCACTGGACGAGGGGTAGGAATCGCGCGCCGGCTTGAGCGCTGCGTGCCGATGTTTGCGCCGGCGACGCGCGTCTTGACCGACTCACCCTGACGCCGGATAATGAGAAGATGTGCGACAACAACGGAGGCTTGTCGGTGCGCCCATCGATGAAAAACGTCGCTCGGGCAGCTCTCTTGTGCCTCGTCACGTCGCTCGTGACCCTCGGTGCGCCGGCGGCGGCGCAGCGCGCCGGTGACGAGCCTGAGCCCGCCGAGCGGGAAGCGCATGTCGCGGGCATGGTCGCGCTCAGTGGCCCCGTAGACGAGCACGTCTACATCGTGGGACCGGGCGATCGCCTGACCGTTACGGTGTGGGGCACCGCGGTCCGGACCTTCACAGCCGCCGTCTCCCCGGAGGGCAGGTTGCTTGTGGCCGGGATGCCGGGCGTGGACGTTGCGGGTCTCACGCTCGCCGAGGCGAAGGAGCTTGTTCGAGACCGCTTGCGGGACGTCTACCACGACGTCGAGTTCTCGATAACCCTCGCTGGTCTCAGGCGAGTCCAGGTGAACGTGCTCGGCGGCGTCAGGGCGCCCGGGGTCTACGAGGCCACGGTCCTGACGCCCGCGAGCGAGCTCATCGACCAGGCGGGAGGTCTCGCCGGAGGAGCCAGCCGCAGAAACATCGTGGTCACGCGCCGTGACGGCGCGACGAGCCGCGTCGACCTCGACAGATACGAGTACGCGGGAGACGTCGAGGCCAATCCGCCGATCCTCGACGGCGACGTCGTTTTCGTGCCGGCGGAGGCCGCCTTCGTCGTCGCGCAGGGCGCGGTGGCACGTCCCGGCGAATACGAATTCGTGGAGGGCGAAAACGTGGGTTCGCTGATCGATGTTGCGGGCGGGTTC
>JAUWRQ010000191.1 GCA_030610515.1 Candidatus Eiseniibacteriota bacterium
GGTTATCGTCTTCCCGAGCCGACGCGGCTCGCGCACGTCGCCGCCGAGGCGGTGAAGCGTGGGAGTGCATGAGTAGCTGGGGAGACACGGAGTCGAGTGACACTGTGCTCGCGGGCGGGGGCCTCAGGCCCGCGACGGGTGTAGACGAGTAGAGAAGTCGTGGAGTCATTTGAGATCGGGGGGGGAGGTGTTGAGATGCCTAATTCGTTTCCAGCATGCCGCATGTGTGAGAAGGGAGTCCTGATCCCGCTGTCGGACTACGGGCGCGACGGGGCGGCCATCACTTACAAGGCCTGGGTCTGTTCCAACCCGAATTGTGGTTACCATCTCCGCATCGATAACGGTGAGATCAGTCGCGGTACGCGCGTGCACGAGGCCGCGAAGTAGCTCGTAGACCTAGCTGCCGTGGCGGCTCAGGGTCGCGCCGCACGCGATGGGCGGGCGCCGGGACGGGCGTGCCGCGTCCGCCCTGGACCGAACTCGGGGACACAAGA
Organism: Candidatus Eiseniibacteriota bacterium; assembly: GCA_030610515.1. Taxonomy (GTDB): domain Bacteria; phylum Joyebacterota; class Joyebacteria; order Joyebacterales; family Joyebacteraceae; genus WJLY01. The sequence goes on from JAUWRQ010000191.1 coordinate 495, forward strand.
TGCTCAAGGCAGTGATCTTCGATCTCGATAACACCCTGACCGACTTCATGAGGATGAAGGAGGTCTCCATCGAGGCGGCCATCGATTCCATGATCGACGCCGGTCTTCTCATGTCGCCCGAGGACGCCAAGCGCAAGCTCTTCAGTGTGTACGGCCGGGAGGGGATCGAGGACCAGCGCGTCTTCGACAAGTTTCTCGAGGAGGAGTACGGCGAGGTCGACCCGATGATCCACACCGCGGCCATCCTGGGGTATCGTCGCGGCCGCGAGTACACGCTCGTGCTCTATCCGCACGTCCGGAAGACACTCCTTTGGCTGGCCAAGAGGGGCCTGAGGCTGGCCGTCATCTCCGATGCGCCCCGCTACCAGGCATGGTCGCGGCTGTGCTACCTGCAGCTCCAGCACTATTTCGATCACGTGATCACGTTCGAGGACACGCAAGTGCGCAAGCCCGATCCCGCGCCGTTCATGAAGGCGCTCAAGCTCCTCGGTATGCAGCCGAGCGAGGTCATTATGGTCGGTGACTGGCCGGAGCGCGACATGCAGGGCGCCGCGAACGTCGGCATCACGACAGTGTACGCCCGGTACGGCGACACGTCCGGCGCAGCAGTGTCGGGAGCCGACTACGAGATCGACGGCATCGCCGCGCTCAAGCCGATCGTCGAGCGCCTCATGGGTGGGACGCCGTAGGGGGGCGGATGGGAACGATCCGGGCGATCGGGACCGACATCGTCGACCTCGATCACTTCGAGGGCGTCGTGTCTCATTCGCGACCCGGCTTCGTGCGACACCTCTTCACTCAGAATGAGATCGACTACTGCGAGAAATACAAGGACCGGATGGCCTCCTACGCGGCGATCTTCGCGGCGAAGGAGGCCTTTCTCAAGGCTCTGCGTACCGGGCTGGCGCCCGGGCTCAGCTGGAAAGACGTCGAAGTGCTCCATGAGCGAGGCGGTGCGCCCAAGGTCGTGGCGCACAGAAAATGCGCCGAGCTTCTGGGTGCGGGTCGCGCTCACGTCACACTGTCGCACTCCAGGAGCGCCGCTCACGCCGTGGTGGTGATCGAGGACGATCAATGAAGCTGGTGACCCCAGAGGGGACGACCGACGAAGCTGGTGACTCCACGGGGGACGACCGATGAAACTGGTGACCACAGAGACGATGCGCCTGGTCGACCGTGAGTGCATCGACAACCGGGGCATTCCCGGCCTCACGCTCATGGAGAACGCAGGTCTAGGCACCGTGCGGTTCATGGAGCGCGAGATCGGTTCGCTCTCGGAGAAGCGCGTGAGCGTCGTCTGCGGCAAGGGCAACAACGGAGGCGACGGTTTCGTCATCGCCCGCGAGCTCGCAGTTCGTGGCGCCGACGTCCGGGCCTTTCTCGTGGGACACGGCGATGACGTCGCCGGAGACGCCAGGACGAATCTCGACAGGTTCGGGCGCGAGAATGTGACGGAGCTTTCGGACGGCCGCGAGATGGGTCGGTTCGTCGAGGAACTCGCGGCGAGCGACCTCATCGTCGACGCTCTCTTCGGAACGGGCTTCGAGGGCGTACCGAGGGGCCTCTCCGGCACCATCATCGGGCAGATGCGACTGTGCGATCGGCCCGTGCTCGCCGTCGACGTGCCATCCGGTCTCAACGCCACGTCGGGCGTCGCGGAAGGGGAGTGCGTACGCGCTCACTGGACGTGCACGATGGGGCTCCCGAAGCGGGGTTTCTTCGTGCATCCCGGCCGCACCTACGTCGGGCGTGTGCACGTCGTCGACATCGGCGTGCCGGCCGACGTCATCGAGGCCGTGGGCGTTCGCGACAACGTGCTGACGACACGCGAAGCGTCCGAGGTTCTTCCTGAGCGGCCGGCCGATGGGCACAAGGGGACGTTTGGTAGGGTGCTCGTGGTAGCGGGTTCCGTGGGCTACACCGGTGCGGCGGCGCTCGCGTCGTCGGCCGCACTCCGGAGCGGGGCTGGTCTCGTCTACCTGGCGACACCGTCGAGCCTGAACGACATCCTGGAATCGAAGCTCACGGAGGTCATCACGATCCCGCTCCCCGAGACGGCTGAGCGGTCGATCTCCAGAGAGGCATTGGCGCAGATGGGCTCGCTGCTGGAGACGGTGGACGCGCTCGCGCTCGGCCCCGGGCTTTCCCGGAATCCGGAGACCGCGGAGTTGGTGCGCGAGCTGGTCGGGCGCATCGACGTGCCGTGCGTCGTCGACGCCGATGGACTGAATGCGCTGGCGCTCGACGATGTGGCAGGAAGGGGTGGTGATGCGCCGCTGGTTCTGACGCCACATCCGGGAGAGATGGCGCGGCTCTTGAAGTGCGGAGTGGCCGACGTGCAGGAGCACCGCGACGAGATAGTACGGGATGCGGCCGCTCGGGCCGGAGCTACCGTTCTCTTGAAGGGCGCGGCGACCGTCTCGGCCGATCCTTCTGGTGAGCTCTTCCTGAACCCGACCGGGAACAGCGGCCTGGCTTCCGCGGGAACCGGCGACGTTCTCACCGGGATCGCGGCTGCGCTGCTCGCCAGGGGGCTCAAGGGGCTGCAGGCCGCCGCGCTGGCCGCGTTCATCCACGGGCTCGCCGGGGACCTGGCGGCCGAGCGGTTCGGGCAGACCAGCATGACAGCGGGCGACGTCCTGGCTGGCTTGCCGGAGTCGTTCCTCTCGATCGAGATGGCGGGGTCGGCCCAAGGCTGATCGTGGTGACGGCGCAGGGCTGATCGTGGTGATGACGTAGGGACGATCGCGACGAGGACGTGTCCCGGAAGGGCCGCGCTCTAGGGGAGAACACATGGCTCACAAACTCATGACGGACGCGCGGAAGCTCTCGAAGACCCTCTCGAAGATCCGGCGACAGATACACATGTACCCGGAGCTTGGATTCGAAGAGAAGAGAACGTCGGCGCTCGTTGCGAAGACGCTCAAGGGAATGGGGCTGGAGGTACGGACGGGCGTCGCGAAGACGGGAGTCGTGGGGTTTCTCAGGGGCGGACGGTCCGGCAAGACGATAGCGCTCCGTGGCGACATGGACGCGCTCCCAATAACGGAGCAGAACAAGACGCCGTACCGGTCGAGGGTCGAAGGCGTGATGCACGCGTGCGGCCACGACGCTAACACCACGGCGGTTCTGGGGGCGGCGATGCTTCTGTCTCAGCGGCGCGCCGAGCTCAGGGGCAACGTGAGGTTCATCTTCCAGCCATCGGAAGAGGCGCCACCCGGCGGCGCGCTGTCCATGATACGTGAGGGCGTCCTCCAGAAGCCACGCGTAGACGCGATCATCGGCGTGCACGTCGACCCGTCGATCGCAGTCGGTAGGATGGGTCTTCGCGACGGCCCGATGATGGCCGCGGCGGACGACTTCTCGTTCGCCGTCCTCGGTGAGGCCACGCACGGGGCGAAGCCTCATCTGGGCGTCGACGCCATCGCGCTCTCGGCGCAGGTCATTCAGGCGTTGCAGATGA
>JAUWRQ010000240.1 GCA_030610515.1 Candidatus Eiseniibacteriota bacterium
TACGCGTCGCGGGAATGATGGTTCCGAGGAGACGTCGCGGGGAGTGCTCGCGAGGGACGTCGGTCCTTCGGAGGGAGAGACAGTCCGATCGCGCGGCGCTTGCGCGCCGGGAACCGAGGGTCAGCGATCTGACGCGCTCGCGTCACGCAGGGGTCTCCATCCGGAACTTGGGATGGGTGAAGCGTGGGGGGCGGGGGAGGAGGGAAGCGCAATGGGGGCCGCGTGTGCAAGTCGACCGAGTGCGGCGCGCGGACACATCCGCCGTCCGACGGGCGGAGGCAGGCCTGGAGGAGGACGGTGATCAGGCCACGACTGGTCGCCTTGCAGGCGCGCCATTTGCCTTGCAGGTCGAATGGACCACCCATATAATGAGCGCCGAAGGCGAGCCGCCTCGCATCCGGTTCGGTATGTCCAGGGCACGCGCATCGTGACACTCTTCCGGGAGGTTTTCTCATGAAGTTCTCGATCGGCCGGCAGGATCTTGAGAAGGCGATCCAGAGAGTACTGGCTGTCGTATCCCCGAAGACGACGCTTCCTGTTCTAGCGAACTTCCTCCTGGAAGCAGAACCGAAGTCGAACTCGATCGCCCTGACGGCGACCGATCTGGACATGACCGTGACCACGGGCGCAGAGGCGGACGTCGATGTGGCCGGAAGCGTCACGCTGCCCGCGAAGCGATTCGCGGAGATAGTGAGGGAGCTGGGAACGGAGATCGTCGAGGTGTCCGCCGAGGGGGAGGAAATCTCGATCCGCTCGGGGAAGAGCAAGTTCAAGATCGTGGGGATTCCGACAGAGGAGTTTCCGACGCTTCCGAAGAGCGACCCGGCGAGCGTGTTCTCCGTGGACGCTCGGATGCTCGGGCGCATGGTCGACAAGGTGAGTTTCTGCACGTCCAAGGACGAGACGCGGCCTTCGCTCAACGGCGCGTGCTGGGAGTTCGCGGCGGACAGCATGGGCATGACGGCGACCGACGGGCACAGGCTCGCGACGTTCCGCGTGAAGGGCAAATACAAGCCTCTCGCGGGCAAGACCATGATCGTTCCACCGAAGGCCCTGTCGCACGTCGTCAGGATAATCTCCGCCGAGAACGAGGAGGCCGTCAAGGTCTCCGTCAAGGAGAACCACGTCGCCTTCTTCATCGGCACCACGGTCATAAACTCGCGGCTGCTCGAGGGGCCGTTCCCGAACTACAAACAGGTCATACCGTCAGACAACGACAAGGAACTGGTGGTCGGGCGGTCCGAGCTCATGAGCGCGGTGCGCAGGGTGGCGGTCCTCGCCGACGTCATGACGCACCAAGTCAGACTGACCCTCACGAAGAAAAAGGTGCAGCTCGTCGTCTCGACTCCGGACGTGGGTGAGGCGAAGGAAGAGATTGCCGGGGCGTTCAGCGCGGAGAAGTTCGAGGTCGGCTACAACGCGAACTACCTGCTGGAAGTTCTGAAGCACATCGACGGTGAGGACGTTCTCTTCCTCCTGGGTTCACCGGTCGGGGCCGCCGTGGTCAAGGTGGCTGACGAAGCGGACGATGAGGAGTACATATGTCTCCTCATGCCGCTCAGGCTCAGCACTTGATCTGCACCGCGGCCGAACGAGTGGACAAAGACAGGGTGGGGGAGAAGAACGCGGTGTGGCTCCGGAGACTCCGGCTGTCGAACTTCAGGAACTACGAGAGCCTCGACGTGGAGTTCGCTCCCGGCTTGAACTTCCTCTACGGACCGAACGGTTCGGGGAAGACAAGTGTGCTCGAGGCGATCTCGTACCTGGCGGTAGCGCGGTCGCTACGAAGTTCCGCCGATTCCGAGGTGGTGCGCTGGGGCGAGGATGGTTTCGGCATCGGCGGCGACGTCGAAGGGGACGCTAAGAGCCGGCGCATCGTCCTGCGGTTCACGAGGGGCGGCCCGAAGGAAGTCGCGGTCGATGGAGAGTCGATCGCGAGACTCGCCGATCTCGTCGGGCACCTTCGTGTGGCGTGGTTCAGCCCGGAGGACACCTGGATCACCAAGGGCGGACCCGAAGCGAGGCGAAGGCTCGTTGACATGACGCTCTGCCAGATCGACGCGGCCTATCTCACCGCGCTCGGCAACTACAAGAGGGCGCTCAGGCAGAGGAACGAGGCACTTCTCGGATGGACGCCGGACGAGGAGTCCGACCGGGTCGTTGACGCATGGACCGAGAAGGTCATCGACTACGGAAGCAGGGTGGTCGCGGGGAGGGCGGCCCTCCTCCCGCGTCTCGATGAAGCAGTGTCGCGATTCCACGGAGCCATCTCTGGGGAGGACGATCTCTCGCTCGGCTACAGGAGTTCCGTCCCGCTCGAGGGCGCGGTCGATGAGGAAGCCGTACGAAAGCGATTCGTCTTCGGCTTGGAATCGTGCCGTGAGGACGAGCGGCGGCGAGGCTTCACGCTGGTGGGGCCGCACCGCGACGACCTCGAGGTCAGACTTGGGGGCCGGCTGCTGCGAACGTTTGGTTCTCAGGGCCAGCACAGGACCGCGGCGATCGCTCTCAAGCTGGGAGAGGCCGCGATCCTGGACAGCGACGACCAGGGTGTGGTCGTGCTCCTTGACGACGTGTTGTCGGAGCTCGACGAGAGGAGGGGCGTAGCGCTCGTCTCCCACATAGGGAGCCACGGTCAGGCTCTTGTCACCTCGACCACGAGAGCGCCGGGGAGCGTTGCTCCGGACGCGGGCGCCGCGTTCTTCCTCGTCGATGACGGGGAGGTCGTTCGGCAGTGAGCTGGGCGGAGCCGATAGGAAAGGTCCTAGAGCAGGTCATCGCGAACCTGGGGTTAGCGAAGAAGCTCAGCGAACAGCGCGCCGTCGTGGATTGGCCGGACATAGTGGGGGAGAAGGTAGCGCAGCACTCGAGGGCGCTTCGTGTGTACGCAGGGCGGCTGTTCGTCGAGGTCGACAGCTCGGTGTGGGCGCAGGAACTCACTTTCATGAAGCGGCGCATTCTCCGCGAGATCAACGTGAGGACGGGGGATTGCGTGATAGACAACGTGTACTTCGTACTTGGGGGAACGAGCGGGCATGGCGCCTCCGGCACTGACAGCGGAAAAGACGGGGAAGATGGCGAAGGGTAAGTCCAAGAAGACACAGAAGACCAGGAAGGCGAGCGGTGCCTCGAAGGGCACGGCGAAGTCGCGGTCGGCCGCGAAGAAGAAGAGCGCAGGGAAGGCCCGTCCGAGCAAGAAGCCTGCGGCGGCTGTCGCGAAGAAGAAGAGCGTGGGGAAGGCCCCTTCGAGCAAGAAGCCGGCGGCCGGTGTCGCGAAGAAGAAGGGCGCGGGGAAGGCCCGTCCGAGCGAGAAGCCCGCGGCCGGTGCCGCGAAGAAGAAAGACGCGCGGAAGCAGCCGAAGAAGGCAGCGGAACGCAAGA
>JAUWRQ010000123.1 GCA_030610515.1 Candidatus Eiseniibacteriota bacterium
ATCAGCCGAGATACTCCTCCATCCTGTCGAACGCCTTCTCGATCTCCTCCTCGGACACGCAGAACGAGAGCCGGAGATGACCCTGGCCCGTCGGGCCGAAGGCGATACCGGGTGTCGTCGACACGCGGGCCTCACGCAGAAGTCGCTTGCAGAACGCGGTCGAGTCGCGCCCTTCGTCCGGGACGATGCGAGGGAACATGAGATAGGATCCGCTCGGCTTCGAGTACTCGAACACGGAGTCGAGCCGGTCGAGCCGTGCGCACATGAGGTCCCGGGTAGATTGGTAGTGCGCCCTGAAATCCGCGACACAGTCCTGGGAGCCCTGCAGCGCAGCGAGAGCAGCGTACTGCGAGACCACCGGCGCGCAGATGGCAAGCGGGATGTGCGCTTTCTTGATCTGTGGAATGAGCTCCGCGCCGGCGTGCAGATAGCCGATCCGCCACCCGGTCATGGCGTACGTCTTGGTGAACGTGAAGCAGCTGACGACTCGGCCCCGCATCTCGGGGATCGCCCCGATGCTGAAGTGCTCGCTCCCGTCGTACGTGAAGTACTCGTACGCCTCGTCCGTGACGACCGTGAGATCGTGCTCCAGGGCGACCTCCGCGAGTCGGCGCAGATCGCTCTCAGGAAACACGGCCCCGGTGGGATTGCTGGGGGAGCAGTAGAGAATCGCCTTGGTCCTGGGCGTGATCGCCGCTTCGACGGCGTCGATGTCGAGGGCGTACCCCTTCTCCTCGATGGTCGGGGCGAAGACGGGCGTGCCGGAGGCAATGACGACCTGGCGTATGTGGGTCGAGTACGTCGGGGAGGGCAGAACGACCTCGTCGCCGGGGTCCACCAGCGCCAGGATGGCCGCCGTCAGGCCTTCTATGGCGCCCACCGTCACGAGGATCTCCGAGGGGTCCGCGTCGATGCCGTTGTCTCTCTTGAGCTTCCTCGAGATCTCCTGTCGCAGTTCGGGCAGACCGGCGTTTTCGCTGTAGCCCCCGCAGAGTCCCTCGCGGATCGCGGCGACGGCCGCCGCGCCGATGTGCTCCGGCGTGCCCGACGTCGGCTTCGCCCAGGAGAGAAAGGCCACGTCGTCGATCTCCTTCGACAGCCTCGTCATCTCGTGGATCGCGGACTTCTCCATTCGGGCGACCCTGTCCGATACTCTCTGTCGATCGGTCATCTTGTCTCCTCCTCAGCGGATTCGTGATGCTCCGGACGTGCGACCGGGCGGCCCTGGCCTCCGCCGGCCGCCAGCGCCGAAGGCCCGGGCGACGCGCCCGGGCCTTCGTGGATCCCACGTCGCGTCGCCGCCTCGACCCCGGAGGGCGGTCGCGGCGCCATCTCGTCACAGCACGTCGATCATCCGCGCCAGCGCGGCCTTCCCTCGATACTCGGGAAGGAGCATCGGGGCGCGCCGGTCCGTTGCGACGCCCGCCTCTTCGAGCGTCCTGACGTAGCTCGTCACGTGCTGGAAGGTGCGTTCGCCGGCGCCGGCGGAAGCTACCGCCTGCGCGGCCGAGATCCCCGCCCTTCTGCCGAACACCATCGTGTCCAGGGTCGAGTTCCCCATGAGTCTGTTCTTGCCGTGAACCCCGCCCGAGACCTCACCGGCCACCCAGAGCCCTTCGACGTTGGTCCTGCCGTCCGGGTCGGTCTCGACACCCCCGTTCTGATAGTGGAGCGTCGGGAAGACGAGCACGGGGTCCTTCCGCATGTCGATGTCGAACCTCGCGTACATCCTCTTCATCGCCGGGAACTGACGATCGATGTAGCCGGCGCCGTTCTTGACGTCGATGAGAGGCGTGTCCAGCCAGACACCACGCAGACCCGAAGGTGTCGTGATCCCGTTGTCCCTCACGTAGCACTCCCGAATGAGCGACGAAGCCTCCACGTCACGCGGCTCGAGAGGGAAGACGAACGCCTCTCCTTCCCTGTTGACGGGCTGCGCTCCGGCGCCTCTCAGTTTCTCCGTAAGGAGGAACCCCACGATCTGAACCGGATACGCGGCGCCGGTCGGATGGTACTGGACCGTGTCGGCGTCTCTCAGCTTCGCCCCGGCTCGGGACGCCAGGACGAGCCCGTCCGCCGTTGCGCCGTAGTGGTTCGTCGTCGGGAACCCTCTGATGTGGAGCCGGCCGAAGCCACCGGTCGCCAGGATCACGACCTTGGATCCGACGACTCGATACTCGCCGGTCTCGAGGTTGTACAGGACGGCGCCTGTCACTCGGCCGCTCCCGTCCGTCGTGAGCTCGATCGCCGGTGAGTGCTCGAGCTTGGGAATGCCCCGGGCCCTGAATTCGTCGCGCAGTACGCGGAACTCCTCGAGGCCGGTGTAGTCCCTGCAGGAGTGCATCCTCCGTGCGGTGGTGCCTCCACCCCAGTTCTCGACGTAGTCCCCGTTGTCCTCCTTGTCGAACACGGCGCCCAGCTCCTCCAGCCAGTGCATGATGGTCGGGGCGTCCTCGACCAGTGCGCGGAGGACGTCGGGCTTGTTGGCGTAGTGCCCGCCGCCGATCGTGTCGAGGAAGTGCCTGTCCGGCGAGTCGAAGGGACGGTCGGCCGCCTGCGTCCCGCCCTCGGCCATGATGGAGTTGCAGTCGCCGTGCCGCAGCTTGTTGACGAGCAGGATCTTGTCCTTCGCGACCCCGCTGTCGTGCGCGCAGAGCGCCGCGGCCGTCCCGGCCAGTCCGCCGCCCACGACCATCACGTCGACCTCGAGATCGGCGCGCGCGAGGTCGATCTCCTTCCCGTCGATCAGAGGATACGCCTCGAGCAGATCGGCCACGGGACCCGGCACAGGGTCGCCCGCGTTGGGGCCGAGCGCCAGCTCCCGCTTCCCGCCAGGTGCGTAGTCCGGGTGGACCTTGAGCACCTCCTCACGCTCCTCGGCCGTCATCGCATCGGGAACGAAGTCCTTTCTCTTGCCCCTGGTGCGGTTCACGACCTCTATCGACTCCCGCATGTACTCGGGGTATCCGTCTACATACTTGAGTTCGGGCATTTCGCCTCCCCTATCCGTCGCTCTCTCGCTCGCTCGCGGCGTAGAGCTTCTCGAGTTCCTCGGTGGAGGCGCCGGCGAGCCTGTCGAGCGCCTCGTCGAACTTGCCCTCCTCGATCTCGGCGATCCGGGCCTTGAGGTGCGCGGGCTCGGGGCTCCCGTACCGGCCGTACATCCTCCTGCCGAGCTGCGCGACGTTGTACTGCACGATCTCGGCCGGGCAGCGGATGGCGCAGAGCCCGCACTGTATGCAGTCGAACGACTGCTCGGTGAGACCCCCGAAGTCCCCCTTGATCGCCGACTGGACGTAGTCCATGACCTCAAGATCCTGCGGGCACGCCTTCGTGCAGGTGTTGCACGAGACGCAGCGCGCCACCTCGGGGTAGTGCTTGCTGAAGACCGAGTAGGCGTATGCCTCGGAGGCAATGTCGTAGGAGGCTGCGTCAGCCGGGCTGAACGGGATCTGCACCAGCGACATGCCGTCCTCGACCCTCGTCTGACACGCGAGCGCGCTCTCGAGCTTGTACTCCCCCTCCCTGCGGAAGATCGTCGCGCAGGCGCCGCAGAAGCCCTGACGGCAGCCGCAGGATCTGATGAGCCTGTAGCCCGCGAACTCCATGGCGGTCATGATCGTGAGGTCGGCCGGCACGCGGTACCCGCGACCCATGATGTAGATCATGACCCAGTGCTCGACGTCCTTCGTGTCGACACCCGTCGTCAGCGATCTCGTCGACTCGGAGATCCGTTCCATCATGCCTGTCTGGTTGCCCACGCTTCCTCCTTCATGATCCCCTTGCTCGAGAGCATCGGCCTCGGGTCGACGAAGTTCAGGTCGAACCGACACGACTCCGGGCCGAGGCCGAACGCCAGCGCCATGAGCTGGGTCGCGTAGAGCACGGGGATCGTCTCGAAGTCGGGATGCCTCTCGACTATCTCTCTCTGTCTGTTGTCGAGGTTGAACGCGCACAGAGGGCAGAACGTCGTCAGGACGTCCGCGCCCGCCGCTCGGGCGTGCGTCAATATGCCGTGGGCCAGCTCGGCGACGGCGTGCTTGTCCTGAACCGTCTGGTAGCTCCCGCAGCACACCGTCTTGTACGGGTTGTCGATGAGCTCGGCGCCGAGCGCCTGCAGAATGTCGTTCTGGATCGTGGGCCGCTCAGGATCGTCGATGCCGATCTCCTTCGGTCTCAGGAGCGTGCATCCGTAGTAGGGCGCCACCCCGAGCCCGGTGAGGGGGGTCTTCACCCTGCGGCCGATCTCCTCCGCACCGAGGTCCGCGAGAATCTCAAGGAAGTGAACGACCTCGACGCTCCCGTCGTAGTCCTCCTCCAGGTACATGAAGTCGTTGAGGCTCGTGAGATCCTCCGGCCTCTCGCGCACGCGCGCGTTGGATCTCTTCAGGGTGTTGAAACACATGGAGCACAGCGTGACCAGTCTCGTCTCACCGTCGGCGAGGCCGGCCGCGTTCATCTCCTGCACGCGAATGAGATTCCTGATTGGCGCGACGTGATGCATGAGGTCGTCGTCCGTCAGGGACGTGACGACCCCGCAGCAGTTCCACCTGGGGAGCTCGACCAGCTCGATTCCCAGGGCCTCCGCGGTCGCGAGCGCGGAATCCTCGAGGTTCTTCGCGGTGGTCTTGAGCGTGCAACCGGGGTAGTAGGGCAGCCTCGTCTTCTTCGAACGTGAGGCCTCCCCGACCGCGCGCGGCGAGTTCGTGTTCTCGGACGTCACCCTGGTCTCTCCTATCCCGTGAACTTCCTGAGCGCGCCGACGAGGGCGATCTGCGGAAGCTCCGCCAGCTCGTCGGCTGGGATGGCTCTGATGTCGATCCGGTCTGTCGCCTTGCGCAGCGTCACCTGCCTCAACGCTTCAGCGACCTTGGACACGTCCAATCCGCGCGGACACCTGACCGTGCAGGCGAAGCAGGACGCGCACAACCACATGGTCCTGGTATCGAGCGTCTCGCTCTGCCCGAGCTGCACCATCCTCTTGAGCTGAGACGGCGTCACGTCCATCTCCGCGATCTTGGGACAGCTACCGGTGCAGGTACCGCACTGATCACACACCGTGATCTTCTCGGCGCTGAGCGCGGTGATCTTGTCCAGGAACACCTCGTTCTCCGACGTGATGACGATTCTTTCAGCCATGTGATCACCTATCTCTGGTCGACGAGAACCCCGCCGTCGATGCTCTTCCTGAGA
>JAUWRQ010000039.1 GCA_030610515.1 Candidatus Eiseniibacteriota bacterium
GCCCCACGTGCAGTACAATGGCAGTTCGCCGGGCGGCCGCGGGACCGACCGACGAGTTCTATCTAGACTGACGCATCGAACCCTTGATCAGAGATGGTATGTCACAGGAACTCACTATTCTCCTGGGAACGGCGGCCACGATAGGATTCGTTCACACGATCCTCGGTCCCGACCACTACCTTCCGTTCATCGTCATCTCGAAGGCGCGGGGATGGAACGCGGGCAAGACGCTGTGGATCACCGCGCTCTGCGGGCTGGGTCACGTGCTGGGGTCGGTGGCTCTCGGGTTCCTGGGGATAGGCGCCGGCATAGCCCTCATGAGGCTCGAGGCGTTCGAGTCCCTGAGGGGTGACCTGGCCGCATGGCTTCTCATGGCGTTCGGTTTCACCTACATGGTTTGGGGTCTTCATCGGGCCTTCCGCAACCGACCGCACTCGCACAGTCACACGCACGAGGACGGCGTCGTGCACGCACACACGCACACCCACTTGGGACCGCACAGCCACGTGCACGCAGCGCCCGGCAGGTCCGTGACTCCGTGGGTGCTCTTCCTCATCTTCGTGTTCGGACCCTGCGAACCTCTCATACCGATACTGATGTTCCCCGCGGCCCGCGGGAGCGTCGCGAACGTGGCGCTCGTCGCGGGCGTATTCGGAGCTGTGACGGTCCTCACGATGGTGGCGACGGTCATGGCCGCGCACTACGGTCTCTCGAGAATACGCGTGCGCGCGCTCGAGAGGTTCGGACACGCGTTGGCAGGTCTCGCCGTTCTGCTGTCCGGCGGGGCCATAGCGTTCCTGGGGCTCTAGGACGTGGCTGGGTTCGTATCCATCAAGAGCAAGATCGGATTCGCGGGCGGCATCGCCGTCTTCGCGTTCTTCCTCCTGGCGCCGCTCGACCTTGAGCCTCAGATAGGGCGGATGCTCGCCATCCTCTCGCTCTGCGCCATCTGGTGGGGGACGGAGGCCATCTCCATCTACGCGACGGCGCTCCTGCCTGCCGTGCTCCTTCCGCTGCTGGGCATCCTCCCACTCTCCGAAGCTCTCTCGCAGTACGCGAACCGCCTCATATTCCTGTTCCTCGGCGGGTTTCTCATCGCGCGCTCGATGATGAAGTGGGGCATCGACCGCAGGCTCGCAATCGCGATACTGGGGAGGGTCGGCACGAGTCCGAAGAGGCTCGTACTCTATTTCATGGGGCTCACGGCGGTCCTGTCCGCCTTCCTCTCGAATACGGCTACGACCGCGATGATGCTCCCGATAGCGATGGCGATACTCACGGGCTCGCATCTCGAGGCCGAGTCGCGCTACGGGACGGTGCTCCTTCTCGGGATCGCCTACGCGGCGACCATAGGAGGCGTCGCCACTCTCGTCGGCACGCCGCCCAACGTGCTCCTCGCGGGGTTCTCGAGCACCCTTCTTGGACGAGAGCTCTCGTTCTTCGAGTGGCTCAAGGTCGGGCTGCCGTACGCCATCGTCATGCTGCCGCTCACGTGGTGGTTCCTCTGGAAGGTGCACAAGCCCAAGGCCACAGAGGTCGCGAGCGCCGACGCTCTCGAGGAGGAAAGGAAGACGCTCGGGCCGATGGAGCTGGGCGGGAAGTACACGGTCGCCGCCTTCGTGCTTGTCGCGGTCCTGTGGCTCACGCGCCCCTTCTGGCATCTCTTGCCTCTCGAGTTCGCGTCAACGGTCCAGACACGCTTCGACGACTCCATCATCGCGCTCTCCTGTGCGCTTCTCCTCTTCGTCGTGCCGACGAGCGTGCGCAAGTGGCAGTTCCCGCTCGTGTGGCCGGATACGAGGGCCATCTCGTTCGGCATCCTCTACTTGTTCGGGGGAGGGCTGGCGCTCGGCAAGGGGCTCTTCGCCTCCGGGGCCGCGCAGTGGATGGCCGGCGCTCTCTCACTCTCAGGGACGCTTCATCCGCTCGTGCTCATCCTCATCATTGCGGTAATCGCGTCGTTCCTGTCCGAGGTCGCCTCCAACACGGCGGTCGCCAACATGCTGATTCCCATCCTGATCGCCGTGGCCGCGGCCGCTCAGCTCCCTCCGTACCTTCTCATCGTTCCGGCAACGGTCGCGTGCTCGAACGTCTTCATGCTTCCAGTGTCGACGCCGCCGAACGCGATCGTCTACGGCTCGGGCAAGCTCTCCATGTCCGACATGATGAGAACGGGGTTCTGGCTGCACATGATCGGCATCGGCGTGATGACGCTGCTTGTCTACTTCATCACGGGCAAGCTGTTCGAGGTGTTCCCTGCGTAGAGCGTCACCTGACTCTCGGGACCGTCACGCCGGCGTCCATGAGGAAAAGGACCTGCGCGTCCTGACCCTCTCGCTCCAGCGCGGCATCGAGAGCCTGCTGCAGGGTGTCGAACGGCGTCATGAAGATGGACTCGAGGACGGGGGAGTCTCCCAGACCCGTCATCGCCCAGAGGTCGAAGCGGGACGCCAGGTCGGCGATGTGCGCCACCTTGTGGTTCCCGAACCTGTAGCCTTCCTCGAGCGCCAGGAGGGCCTCCCGCGGCGAGAGGGTTCTCTCCAGGACGTCGACGTAGGCCCTCTCGCCGACGCCATGCCCGCACTCCGAGACGAGGATGAGAACGCCGCCTTCCCTGAGCGCAAGCCTCCCGTGCTCGAGCGCCTTGTGGGATTGGTAGAGGTCGGCGTCGAGAGGGGAAGTGGCGACGGCCACGACGACGTCCGCCTTTCTCTCGACCGGGATCTCGAAGACCGCGCGCGCTTCCCGGACGGCCGCGGCGAACGCCTCCTCGATGTCGCCGGCCGCAGCGGCGCAGACGCGGTGCTCCGCGTCGAGCACCGTCATGATCGTGAAGATGCGCTGGTCGTGCAGAAGCGAAACCGCGTCCGCCATGTCCTCGTGCACCGGGTTGCCGTCGAGAGCACCTGGCAGAGAGGCGGGGTCCATGGCGAAACCGTGGTTGCGCTCGATCGTCTCGAATCCAGCGACTCCGGGGAGGATCGACTTCCTTCCTCCCGTGTACCCCGCGAAGTAATGGGGCTCGACCGAGCCCACGATGAGAATGTCGGAAGCCCCAGCGACGACGCGGTTGAGGAGAACCTCGTTGTCCCTCGACGTGACGCCCACACTCACCACGTGCGCAGGGTGACGCGCGTCGTGGACGACGAGGCGCTCGTCGTAGAAGCCTCGCGTACTCCCGAGGATGCCGCCGAGTTGGTCGTCGGTGGGGGCGCGATGAGCGCCCGTCGCGACGACAAGCCTGACGTCCGGGACGCCGGTGACAAGAGGATGAATGAGCTGGAGCACCTTCGCGGTCGGCGTCGGACGCGTGGCGTCGTTGACGATGACGACGAGTCTCGCGACGCCGGCGAGGAATGTGTCGAGCGGCGGGCCGCCCGCGGGATCGTCGAACGCGCGTCGGAGGGTCTGCTTCTCGTCGGTCGCCGGGACGCGCTTCGGGCGCACCACCGCCGCGACGTTGGCGTCCGGAATGTCCACCGCGACCGTTCCGGTACCGTATGGGACGCGCATCTCCACCATGTCCTCCTGCTCTCAGGCGCGATCGGGACGACCCCGATGATAGCGGCGGCGCGGCGGTGATTCAACGCCGGTGCGCTTGCCAAACCCCCCTGGATGTCGTATTCTTAAACGTTCCCCGTGTTTCTGCAAGCAGCGAAGGGACCCCGTCATGGTTCTCGGAAGGGTCGGGAGGGCGCTTGCCCTTACCGTCCTCTATGGCGTCGTCATACTCGCAGGTCTCGAACTCGGGACGCGCTTCCTGAGCCCGCAGAGCGTGTTCAGCTCCACGGTGAACACGTGGGACGAGAAGCTTGGGACCAAGCAGATCCCGGGCGCCACGGGATTCGTGTCGTGCGGCGAGTACGACGTCGAGCTTGCGCTCAACTCCAAGGGGCTCCGCGACAGGGAGTTCCCCTATCGGAAGCCCGACGGCGTGCGCCGCATCCTGTCTCTCGGGGATTCGTTCGCCTCCGGGTACGGCGTCGCCGCCGACAGCACCTACGCAAAGGTCCTCGAGCGGGGGTTCACGGAGGATGGCCTGCGCTGGGAGGTACTGAACGCCGGCGTCGGGAGCACGGGCACCGCCCATCAGCTGGCGTATTTCCTCGACGAGGGGCACAAGTATGAGCCCGACATCGTCCTCGTGGGTCTTTTCGTTGGGAACGACCTGTGGGACAATGTCCTGAGCGGGCTCTACACGCTCGAGGATGGAGTGCTCGAGAGACACACGGCCCCGCTGACAGCCGCGCGTCGCATCCAGCGGATAACGAAGTGGATACCAGGCTACGACACGCTCCTGTCCCAGTCTCATTTCCTGAGCCTCCTGAAGCTCGAGGTGACCCGCTGGCACAGGCGACAGCTGACCGACACCGCCTACGCGGCGGAGCCTGAACGCGACGTGGAGTGGCCGACGAAGCTGACGGAGCGTCTTCTGGTCGAATTCAGGAGTGTGTGCGCGGACAACGGCGCGTCGCTCGTTGTGATGATCATCCCGTCTCCCGCAAACGATGCACGGCTGCGTGATGAGCGAGAGGCGCGGATGGTGCGGTGCCTGCGGGACGAAGGGATTCCGTGCCTGAATCTGGGGCCGCGGTTCCGGGAGGAGCGCGGGAAGCGCCGAATCGAGTACGCCCACGACTGCCACTGGACCGCGCTCGGGCACCGGCTGGCGGCGCTCGAGCTCAGGGCATTCCTCGAGGGACACGCGTTTCTCGGACCGATCGGGCGTGAGGTTCCGTCCGCCGGCTCACGCGGCGTCGCGCGGTCCTGACGGCACCAGCCCAGTCCTCCGGCGGCTGCCTGACGTGCCGGGCCACTGATTGCGGGAGTCTCGCCGTCGGGAGAGGAGAACCGCGAGATGGACCACGGACGGAGAGTCAGACCCGCGGGGTGTCCCCGACGACCG
Source organism: Candidatus Eiseniibacteriota bacterium (assembly GCA_030610515.1). Lineage (GTDB taxonomy): Bacteria > Joyebacterota > Joyebacteria > Joyebacterales > Joyebacteraceae > WJLY01. The sequence continues at coordinate 4,907 of JAUWRQ010000039.1, forward strand.
CATCTTCGAGCGTTCGGGCTTCAGGTCCTACTGCTGATACTCGCCTTTCTGGCCGCAGAAGGGCTGTTGAGGGTCTACTTCGCCGTAGCTCCAGCTTCCGATGATTCGCCTTACATCAGGGACGCATACTGCGGCTACCGCCTGCGGCCCGATCCGCCCGCCGTTCGGGAGGAACGCCCTGACGATCACATCAACGCCTTCGGTTTCAGAGATCGAGAGCACGAGATCAAGAAACCTGAGGACACGTACCGCGTGCTCGGGATAGGGGACTCCTTCGTGTACGGGAACGTCCCCTTGGAGGACAACTTCCTGCGCGTGACGGAGGAACGTCTCTCGCGGCACTTGGCCCCGGATTCCCTCCGCGCGGAGATGGTGCTCATGGGCCTCGGGGGCTACAGCCCCGAGAATGAACTGGGTGTACTGAGATCTGATGGTCTCAAGCTCTCTCCGGATCTGGTGGTTCTGAACTTCTTTGTCGGCAACGACGTCACCGGCATCGCCGTGCGCGGCGTGGTGTGCCGTGGGCAACTCTACTACGCGGGTTCCAACTTCACATGGCTGCACATTCTGCGACAGTCGAGAATCTTTCTGCTCGCCGAGACCGTGTGGCTGACCCGAATCAAGAGTGACGCTATCCAGAGGCAGCTCGGGGCCCGGGCAGACGATGAGGGGCGGGCGCGGGAACCCCGAGAGTCGGCCGCGGATAGCGCAACGGGTTCACCAGAGGCGCCTGTTTCACTGACGTAACTCCACATCCAGAGGAAACGGCTGGGTGTCTTCCTGGAGGATACACCGTGGCGACTGGATCGACTCTGGCAACAGGTCGAAGCCATCTTGGTGGAATTCGATGAACTCTGCAGTGAAGCAGACGTTCCCTGGGTGCTTCACATCATCCCATCGGAAGTCCAGGTCGATCAAGACGTGCGAGGTCAAGTTGTCGAGCGCTTGGGTCTGTCTCACGATCTGTACGACTTCGACGCGCCGCAGCGACGCCTTCACGCGATGGCGGAGGCGCACGGTTTCGTTGTCCACGATCCCTTGCCGGCACTTCGCGTCCTGAACGACAGGAGCGGCCGGCTGTACATCCCCAACGACACTCACTGGAACGTCAGGGGGAACCGCGTAGCAGGTGAGATGCTGGCGGACGTCGTTCAGGAATTGAGAGAGAGTGACGAGCGGGCCCGGTGAGATCGGATTCCCGCCACCGCCGTCTTGACTGACACCCTCCTTCCGGGCTAACCTCGCAGTCCGCCAAGCACAGCTGATGATCGTCCGATTGGAACCTTCCCCAACGGAAAGGAGACTGCTCATGCGCGGTTCTCGCGCCTTCCTGGTCCTCCTGCTCTTCGTGCTCGCGTGCGTATCATCGGCGCAGGCGCAGGCGCTCGAGGACAAGGTGCAGGAGTTCGAACTCGACAACGGAATGAAATTCCTCGTCGTCGAGAGACACGAAGCGCCCGTCGTGTTCTGTGCAGTGGCCTTCAAGGTCGGCGCCATCTACGAGCGCCCGGGCATCACCGGCATCTCTCATCTCCTCGAGCACATGCTCTTCAAGGGCACCGAAACGGTGGGAGTAACGGACTACGACGCCGAGAAGGAGTTCCTCGCCCGCGAGGACGAACTGGCCGAGGAAGCGCGCTCTCTCATGATCGAGATCGAGCCGTGGCGTCTCGAGTTCTTCGACGAGTATTCGACGACGCTCACGGCGTCCCTGAACGAAGAAGATCGCGAGGCCATCGGAACCGACCGCGCACTCGAGCTCGAGATGCTGATTGAGATGCTCGAGGAGACGGGCCCCGACGCGTCGATGCTCGAGATCGGGTCGCTCGTCGTGGACGGCGATGTCGGTCACTTCGAGCGCTACGTCGAGCTCAAGAAGGTCGAGATGCAGCTCTACGATACGATGTCCGAGCACCGCGAGCTCATCATCTCGAACGAGCTGTGGGAGACCTACATGAACAACGGTTCCCGCATGCTCAACGCCGGAACGTCGAACGACGGCACGTTCTACTTCTCGTATCTGCCGGCCAACCGGCTCGAGCTCTTCATGCTGCTCGAGTCCGACAGGCTCGCCAACGCCGTCTTCCGGGAGTACTACACGGAGCGCGACGTCGTGATGGAAGAGCTCCGGATGAGCCAGAACAGACCGGAGGACGTTCTCTACTACGCCTTCCTCTCGACGGCGTATACCGCGAGCATGTACCGCGCTCCGGTTCTGGGATACGAGTCGGACGTCAGGATGATCACGCGCACCGACCTCCAGAACTACTTCGACCGCTTCTACACGCCGAACAACGCCCTCGCGGTCTTCTCGGGCGACGTCACGTTGAAAAAGGTCAAGAAGCTGGCTGAGAAGTACTTCGGCTCGATCCCGCGGGGACAGGAGCTTCCCGCCCTGGTAACGCAGGAGCCACGGCAGCAGGGTGAGCGACGAGTGGTCGTCAAACAGGACGCGAAGCCCACGCTCATGATCGGCTACCACATCCCGACGGCTCCACACCCCGACTCGTACCCGCTGGAGGCGCTTCAGGCGGTGCTGGCGGGCGGCCGCACGAGCCGGTTCTACAAGGGAATCTACGAGGACAAGGGGCTGACTCGCGCCGCTCCGTCAGCCTGGAGTGGGCCCGGAAGCCGGCTCGACCCACTCTTCGTGGTCGATGCCGACCCCAAGGATCCGCACACACTCGAAGAGGTCGAGGCCGCCATCTACGAGGAACTCGAGCGCCTGA
>JAUWRQ010000054.1 GCA_030610515.1 Candidatus Eiseniibacteriota bacterium
CGGCCCAGGTCTCCCGGAGCCCGTCTCTCGCGAACACGTATGAGGCCGCCACGTAGATCGCGGCCGCGGCGAGCGCCGGCACGGCGAGCGCCGCAATGCGCGAGACGAGCGAGTCACCGACCGTCACCGTCGCGAGCAAGGACCTTCCGAAATAGAGGAACGCTCCCATGACGGCGGCCGACGCCGCGATCCCTCCGAACGTCTTGAACAGCCTGCCGTAGCGGCCCTTTCTGACGGACGCCGGGAGCATCAGGAAGAAGAGGATCAGTTTGAACACGTGCGAGATCGACGTGGCGAGCGCTATTCCGGCGTGCTCGAAGGTCCCGATCAGAGCGAAGACGAGCCCAACCTTGAGGCCCAGGCGGATGAAGCCCGCGATGACGGGCGTCTTCGTGTCCTTCATCGCCACGAAACCGGAGATCATCGCGCTCGTCAGGCCCAGCGCCCAGAGCGTCGGCGTGTACAGCAGAAGCGCCGATGTCGTGAACGCGACCGACTGCTCGTCGAACGCCCCGCGCTGGAAAACGAGGCGTACGAACGGCTCGCCGAGGAGCGCCAGGATCACCGACGCGGGAAAGAGCACGAAGAACACGATCCGGAGCGATGACATCAGCCTGTCGGAGAAGTCGTCCATGTGTCCCCTTGCGACCACACGTGAGAAGAAGGGGAAGAGCACCGTGGAGAAGCCGACCACCAGGATCTCTCGAGGCAGATCGATGAGGCGCATCGCGTACGACAGGCCCGAGATGCTCCCCTCTGACAGCATGGACGCAAACACTCTGTCGATGACGTCGTCGAGCTTGGCGCCCGCCATGCCGATGAAGAGTGGAAGCGCCAGCCGGAGCACTCCCACGAACATGGGATGTCTGGGATCGAACCCGAGCCTGACGTGCGACCGATGTCGCCACAGGAAGGGCGTCTGTACGACGACGCCGGCGAGGCTGCCGGCCACGACGCCGTAGGCGAGTCCGCGTATCCCGAAGATCCCGGTGAGAAACAGCGCCCCGGCAATCAGGAAGAGGTTCTTGACCGGATGCCGTACGCCGGGGAGAGCGAAGTTCCCGTAGCAGTGAAGCATGTCACCGATGACCCCGCTCAGCGTCGCGAAGATCACCGTCACGATCATTATCCTGACGAGGGAAGTGGCGAGCCCCATGTCCGCGGCCTCGAAGCCGGGAGCGACGAGGGAGATGAGCCGCGGGGCCAGAATAAACCCGGCCACCGCGATCAGGGTCACGAGTGCCAAGAGGTCCCCAGTGAAGATGCCGGCCGCCCGCCACGACTCCTTCTCGCTCTGCTTCTCCAGGCTATCGGTGAAGAGCGGGATAAAGCCTGCGCGTATCGGCGAGCGGAACCAACTTATGAGGAGGGTCGGAACGGTGAACGCGACGAGGTAGGCGTCCATCGAGGAGCTCGTCCCGAACTTGGCCGCGACGACCACGTCCTTGACGAGGCCGAGCACCTTGCCCAGAAGCATGAAGCCGATCACCCAGACGGCGGAGACGATGACTCGCACGCCTCCGGCTCTCCGATCGCTCAAGCGGCCTCCTCCACCGGGCGCTCCGCGGCGCCTCCTGCCTCTCGCGCGCGAATCCTCCTGGCGAGAACCTCGTTGGCCACGACCACCAGGATGATCGTCACGGCCTGCAGCACCAGGATGAGTTCGCGCGGAACGTCGGTGAATACGTCGACCTCGAGCGCTCCGGTGTTCAGGATCCCGAACAGGAGCGCTGCGAGAAGCACCCCGAGCGGCGTGTTCTTGCCCAGCAACGCCACCGCGATCCCCATGAAACCGACCTGCGCCGAGAAGTTGTCCAAGTATCTGTGCCGGAAGCCCATCACCTCGTTCGTGGCAACGAGCCCCGCGAAGGCCCCGGAGATCAGCATGGAGAGGACGATCGTGCGCTTCACGTTGATCCCGGCGCACTCCGCTGCCTTGGCGTTCAGGCCGACGGCGCGAATCTCGTACCCGAGCGTCGTCCTTCGCAGTATGTACCACGCGGCCCAGACGGCGGCCAGCGCGATCAGTATCGAGGCGTTAAGGGGGTTCGCGTCGGAAAGCGGAATACCCACGGCCTGGAGCGCCCCTGCGAGCCGCGGAAGATGTCCCGACGCTGCTATCTCGGCGGTCTGGGGCGTCATCTGCCCCGGTTCCTTAAACACGTTGATAACGAGGTAGCTCGTCAGGCCGACGGCGATGAAGTTCATCATTATGGTATTGATGACCTCGTGCACACCGAAACGGGCCTTGAGGTACCCGGGCCCCGCGGCCCAGAGCGCGCCGCCCGCGGCGGAGGCAAGAACGAGCAGCGGTATCACGAGAGCCGGCGGAAGCCCGCCGACCCTGAGGCCCACCCAAGTGCACGCGAACGCTCCCACGTAGAGCTGCCCCTCGCCGCCGATGTTGAAGAGGCCCGCGCGGAACGCGAACGCCACCGCCAGTCCCGTGAAGATGAGCGGGCATGCGTTGAAAAGCACGTACCCGAGCGCGTCGACGCTCCCGAAGGCGCCCCTCACGAGGATCGCGTAGACGCGCAGAGGGCTCTCGCCGATGGCCATGACGACGAGCCCCCCGACCAGGAACGATACCGCCACCGCGGCGACCGGGGAGAGCGCCCCGGCTATCCTGACGAATCGACTCACGATGCCCGCCGCCTCCCTTCCGAATCATGCCGCTCTCCCCGCAGAACTCCCGCGCCTTCCGCGTTCGAGTCGCCACCGTCTGCACCACCTGCCCCGGCGCCGCCTCCGCCGGTCATCAGGAGCCCGAGTTCGTCCTCGGTCACGTCGCACGCGTCGAACGTCGACACGATCTCCCCCCGAGACATCACGGCTATCCGGTCGGACAACGCCATGATCTCGGAGAGCTCCGCTGAGACGAGCAGAACGGCGGCGCCCTCATCCCGCATGCGTATGAGACTCAGGTGAACGAACTCGATGGCCCCGACGTCAACGCCTCGCGTCGGCTGGGCGGCGATGAGGAGCGCGGGCCTCCCGGCGAACTCCCGCGCGACGATGAGCTTCTGCTGATTTCCCCCGGAAAGATCGCACGCGGCCGCCAGGGGATCGTCCGGACGCAGGTCGTTCCGCTCGATGAGCGTCTCGGCGCGCTCCTCGATGGCTCCGAGCATCAGTCTCCCCCGCTCCGAATAGGGAGAACGGTGATGCCTCCCGAGAATGAGATTCTCCGCAACGGTGAACTCCAGGACGAGCCCCCGCTCTTGCCTGTCCTCCGGAATGTGAGCTACACCGGCGTCCCGAATCGACCGCGGGCTGAGACTCGTGATGTCGCGTCCGTTCAGGACGACACGACCGGACGATACGTCGCGGAGGCCCGTGATCGCCTCGACGAGCTCGGTCTGCCCGTTCCCCTGGACTCCCGCGACACCCAGGATCTCGCCCGAGCGGATTTCCAGGCTGACGTCGTGCAGCACCTTCGTCCGCTTGCGGCCTGTGGCCGTGAGCCCGTCGACTTCGAGAACGGTCTTCCCGGGCGAGGCTTCTTCCTTCGACACGCGGAGCAGGACGTCCCTTCCAACCATCATGTGAGCGAGCTCTTCCTTCGTCGTGCCGGCCGCCTCCACGACGCCCGTGACCCTTCCGTCTCGCATCACGGTGATTCGGTCGGAGAGCTCCAGGACCTCGTCAAGCTTGTGCGTGATGAACACGATCGTGTGGCCCCTCTCCCTGAGCGCACGCAGGATCGCGAAGAGGTCCCTGACCTCACGCGGTGTCAGAACGCCCGTCGGCTCGTCGAGCACGAGGACCCTGGCACCTCGATAGAGCACCTTCATGATCTCTACGCGCTGCTCGAGCCCCACGGAGAGGTTCTCCACACGCTCGTCCGGGTCGAGCTCGAACCCGTACTCCGCAGACAAGCTCTCGACTCGCGCGCGCGAACTCCTGGAGTCGATGAGGACCCCGCCCACGCGCGGCTCATCACCGAGCACGACGTTCTCCGCGACCGTCAGTGTGTCGATGAGCATGAAGTGCTGGTGAACCATGCCGATCCCGGCGCGGATGGCGTCACCGGGGCCGTACGCCACAAGCGGTTTTCCATGAAGCCTGATCTCCCCTGAGTCCGGGGAGACCAGCCCGTAGAGGATCTTCATGAGGGTGGACTTGCCGGCGCCGTTCTCGCCGACGATGGCGTGAACCTCACCTTCGCGCACCGTCAGGTCGACCCGGTCGTTCGCGAGCACGCGTGGGTAGCGCTTGGTGATACCCCGCATCTCGATCGCGGTGCGTTCATTCATGGGGCCGGCGCCCTTCCTGGATGCGCGCGAACCACGACGACGCGCGGGACGCATCGCCGGAGCGGGCGTAGAGCAGCCGCGTCAGCCTAGTCTGTCGGAACCTCGATGTCCCCGGCGACGATCGCGGACCTGGCTTTCTCGACCGTCTTGATCATCTCGTCCGTGACGAGGATCTCGTTGTGCTGATCAATGGCGTAGCCCACGCCGTCCTCGGCCAGCCCGAGCTCCGTGACCCCTCCCACGAACGTGTCCTCGTAGGAGTCCTTGATGATCCTGTAGACGGCGTTGTCCACCCGCTTGACCATGCTGCTGAGGACGTGACCCGGGGCCATGTAGTTCTGGTTCGAATCGACGCCGATGGCGAACTTGCCTGTTTCGCGGGCTGCCTCGATCACGCCGTTCCCCGTGCTGCCGGACGCGTGGTAGATCACGTCGACCCCGCGCCCGTACTGGAGAAGCGCGAGCTCCTTACCCTTCGCCGGGTCGGCGAACGCCAGCGGAGTCGTACCGGTGTACGCGACCGTGACTGAGATACCCGGCGTGACGTAGCGGGCGCCTGCGATGTATCCCGCCTCGAACTTGTGGATGAGCGGGATGTCCATGCCGCCGACGAATCCTATCCTGCCCGTCTTCGTGTGCATCGCCGCGAGCACGCCGACGAGGAACGAGCCCTCTTCCTCCCTGAAACGAAGGCCGGCGAGATTGCGCGGGAGCTCCTCGCCCGGGCGAACGTCGTAATCCACGCACGCGAAGTGGATGTCCGGGTAGTCGATGGCGACCTTCTTGATGGAATCGCTGAACAAGAAGCCGACCCCGATGATGACGTCGTACCGGGCCTGGGCGAGCTTCCGGAGCCCGATCTCTCTGTCGGCGTCCTGACCCGGCTCGAACTCCGTGTGCTCGACGCCGAAATCGTCTGCCGCGTTCAGCAGGCCCCTGTAGGCCGAGTCGTTGAACGACTTGTCGCCCTTCCCCCCCACGTCGAACACCATCCCGACGCGGTAGCGGTCGCCCTGCTCGGCAGGTCCGTCCGAACCGCAGCCGGACGCCGCGAGCAACGCGAGCAACATGAATGCTATGATCGCTCTGCGAATCATATCTCCAGCACTCCATTCGATGGGTGGAAGGCGCGCGGAAACCGACACGCTCACACCGGCCCGCGGCGCGTACTACCCTGCGCGAGCCTCGGACCGGCCCTCGAACTCCGCAACGGGCGCGTCGATACACGTCCCGAGCGATCCATCGCTTCTCGCCTTCCGCATCAGTAGGACGAACGCCACAAACCCTATGATCACAACAAGAGAACCACCCTTGAACACGAAGTCAAGACCGAAGATGCGCTCGGCGACCCCACCACCCAGCGGGCCGAGGATGAGGCCGATGCTCATACCGCTGTTGACGAGCGCCATCACCGTTCCCATGCCGTTGAGCTTCCTGCCGCACTGCGTCGCCGTAGCGATCGCGGCAGGGAATCCGAGCGCACTGACGATACCGGTCGCCACCTGCAGAAGGAAGAGGTGGAGGATCGTCTCGCAGAACGGTATCGCGAAGATGACCGCCGCGCTCCCGAGTATGCCGAGTCCCATGAGCAGCGGTCTCGAGACTCGGTCCGCGAGTTTGCCGAACGGTATCTGCATGAAGCCGGCGAGCAGGATATTGGTCGCGAGGAGCACACCGATCACAGAGAGAGACGCCCCGCGCGATTCGGCAACGAAGGGAAGGAAGGGGATGACGACGCCGCGCCCGAACGCGATCGAGGAGCGGAAGACGATGAGCGCCACGATGAGCGTGTGGGACAGGACCGCGTTGACCGGAACCCTCTTCTTCCAGCGCTCCTTGTGAAGGCCGAGCTCCGGGAGCAGGAAGAGAACGAGCACGAACGCCAGCGCTGAGAGACCCCCCATTGCGAAGAAGGGCGCCGTCATGCCGAACCGATCGGCCAGCGGGCCACCGAGGAGTGGGCCGATCCCGAACGCCGTGAAGAGCGAGACCATGAACGCGCCCATGAACGATCCCTCGCGCCCTTCGGGGGACAGCTCACCGACGTAGGCCTGGGCAACCGGTATGACCATCCCCGCGGACGCGCCGTGGCACGCTCTGATGATAATAAGATGGCCGATCGACGAGGCCGACACGTAGGCGAGCGAGAAGAGCGAGTAGACGGCGAGCCCGACCGCCAGGAAGACGCGGCGGCCGAACCTGTCCGAGAGTCTTCCGATGAACGGGGTGAGCATGAACCTCGCCATCGAAAACCCGGCGAAGATCATGCCGAGCGAGAGCCCGGCGGCGCCCAGGTCACGGGCGTAGATCGGCAGCAGGGGCCCGATGAAACCCACGCCCATGGTGGACGCGAAAACAGCCATGAAGAGGACAACGTAGGTCCTGCGATGCATGCGTGTCCTGGGCTCAGGTGCGGGTGCCGAAGTCCGGACGCATCAGACGAAGAGGTCGGTGAACTCGAAGGCGTCGACGTCGACCAGACCCATGTCGGTCAGCTTGAGTTCGGGTATGACGGGTAGAGCCAGGAACGACATCGCCATGAAGGGATCGTCGAGAGTCGAACCGAGTCTCCGCGACGCCTTCCGCACCTTGTCCAGCCCCTGCACGACCTCCGGAAGCGTCCCATC
>JAUWRQ010000319.1 GCA_030610515.1 Candidatus Eiseniibacteriota bacterium
CCCAGATACTGGGTATCCTCGTGCTCGCGGGGGCGCTCTTCACCAAGATGCCGCTTCTCATGGTGGTCATCATCCCGGTGGGTGCGCTCCTGATCGCGCTGGGGATCCTCGCGTGGCTCTGGGCCGTCGTCTGGGCGGACGCGGGGTGAAGGGGTAGAGGCTGGGCTGGGCGGCGCGTCTCTCCCGGGGCCTTCGATGCACCACCGGTTCTGAGCACGTCCCACCGAAGCGCCGGTCTTCTCGTCACGAGCCCATCCGGAGACACCTCTCGGGTCGCAGTGAGAGGTGGCTACAACGTACCGGTGGCCGGCGCACCCCTGTGTGAAGTCAGGGAGCTCCCGGCCCCCGACCGTCTGTACCTTCCTCTCGTGAGCCGCCGGTTTCGTTTCAGCGATGTTCGTGTGGGGGAGGGGCAGAGGGTCGCGCGCGGCGAGCTTCTCGCCGTCGACCCGGAGCGCTTCTCGATTCCTCTGCTCGCGCCTTGCGGAGGGACCGTCCGGCTGGGTGAGCTGGAAGGCCACGTGGTCCTCGATGATCTCGACGCGTCGAGTGATCCCTGGGCGCCGTCCGGGAGCACCTCGGATGAGCCCGGTGCAGACCCCGGGGGAGGACCGGCGGCGGGCCCGGCCGGCGAGTCGGTTGCACACGGGCTCCTTGCACTTGGCGCGTGGCCGTATCTTTCCGACGCGCGCACCGGCGACCCCGTGGACCCCGCCAAGAGTCCCTCCGCGATCATTGCGTCGACTCTCCGCCTCGAGCCGTTCCTCGCAGGTGGCGAGGCCCAGCTCGACGGCGCTCTCGAGCGTCTGGCTCGCGGCCTCGAGTACCTGAGGGGACTGGCTCCGGAGGCGCCTCTCTACGTGATAATCCCCGACACCGACGAGCCTCTGGCCGCGGAGATTCGGACGGCCGCTGCCGGGTGTTCCGGCGCGCACGTGGTGTCGGTACCGATGAGGTTCCCGTTCGACGATCCCGCCCTGCTCGCGCGCTATCTCAAGCTGCCTTCCGGTCCCGACACAACCGCCTGGGCGATCCCCGCCGAGGGGGTGCTCGCGGTCGAAGCCGCGCTGACGCACGGCAGGCCCTGCACCGACCGGGTCGTGTCGTTCGCGGGCCCGGCCGTGACAGAGCCTGTTCACTTCCGGCTCGTCCCCGGTTATCCCATCGAGGCCATTCTGGCCGACCGTCTCTGCAGAGAGCCCGCGCGGGTCGTTAACGGCGGGCTTCTCACCGGTGTGGCGCTTCCTCCGGAACAGCACGGGATCGACTCGGAGTGCACGGGGCTCACGGTCGTCGGCGAGCTGACCAGACAGACGCTGCTGTCGTTCGCCCGTCCCGGGATCTCCAGGCGCTCTTACAGTAGGTCGTTCGTCGGCACGTTGAGAACCGACATGAGCATGCGGTACAAGGCCGGGCTTTCCGGAGAGGTTCGGCCCTGCATCGCGTGCGGCCAGTGCGTGGACGTCTGCCCGGCCGGGATACTCCCTCAGTTGATACACCGGCATCTCTACGCGGGCAGGCTGGAGGAGGCGCAGCGCATGCGCGTGGACCTCTGCGTCGGGTGCGTGCTCTGCTCGTTCGTCTGCCCGTCGAAGATCGATCTCCGGACGGAGCTCCTTGAGGCCAAACGCGAGCTGCGCGAGGAGGCGGAGGCGGTGAGGGCGGAGGCCGAGGCGGCGGCCGCGGAAGCTGCAGAGGCGGCAGCGGCGAAGGCGCGGGCTGACGAAGCGGAGGCGGCATCGACGGAAGGCAAGCCGGCGCCGCCTGAGGATGCGACGGCAGCGGAGGCGGCACCATGAGGATCGTCCGCGACCTTCTCGACAGGGTGGAGCCTCTCTTCAGGGAGGGCGGCAGGTTCCGTCTGTTCAGCTCCGTCTTCGACGCCGGTTCTGCCATACTGTTGTCGTCTCTCGACCGGACCGAGGCCGCGCCCCACGTTCGCGACCCGCTCGACGTCAAGCGCTACATGTCGCTCGTGATCGTCGCGCTCCTGCCGTGCCTTGCTGCTTCCGTCTATTTCTTTGGACTGCGGGTTCTCGCGATGGTCCTTGTGTCGTACGCCGCGGGCGGCGCCATCGAGGTGCTGTTCGCCGTCGTCCGCAAGGAGGAGATCAACGAGGGCTTCCTGGTGACGGGGTTGCTCTTCCCGCTGGTTCTTCCCCCCTCGACTCCCCTGTGGATGGTCGCGGCCGGCGTGGTTTTCGGAGTGCTGGTCGGCAAGGAGCTCTTCGGCGGCACGGGCCGCAACCTGTTCAATCCGGCGCTTGTCGGGCGCGTGTTCCTCGCACTGGCGTATCCGCGGGCGATGTCGAGCAGCTGGGTCAGTCCCGGCAGCGGGCTCTTCGGGCACGCGACACAGTTCTCGGTCGACGCGGTCTCCGGAGCGACGCCCCTGGCGGCGGCCAGGGGTGGCGGACTCGTGCCGCTGTGGGACCTTTTCTTCGGCAGTGTCTCGGGCAGCGCGGGGGAGACGTCGGCGGCGGCGGTACTCCTGGGCGGCGCATTCCTGCTGCTGGTCGGAGTGGCGAGCTGGCGGACGGTTCTGGCGACGCTGGGGGCGTTCGCCGTGATGACGTTCGCCCTGCACGGCGGCAGTCCGACGATGACGCTCTGGCATCTGCTTGCGGGCGGGATCCTGTTCGGCGCGTTCTTCATGGCGACCGATCCGGTCTCGAGTCCGCTGACG
>JAUWRQ010000096.1 GCA_030610515.1 Candidatus Eiseniibacteriota bacterium
CTCCCGAGAAGATCCTCACGTGCCCCCGTGGGATAGACCTCGAGCTTTTCCGGCCACGGGAGGGCGACGCGCCGTCGACGCCGAGCGTCATCGTCACGAGGACGATGCACCGCGTCTACCGTCACGACGTCATACTGCGGGCGCTCAAGCTGGTGTCGGAGGAACACCCCGGGCTGCGTGCCGTCCTCGTGGGCGACGGACGGGCCAGGCGGGATCTCGAGACGCTCTCGGCCGACCTCGGGCTCAACGGGCGCGTCGAGTTCCGGGGCGTGGTCAGCCCGGAGCGACTCGCCGCGGAACTCCGTGACTCCACCGTCTACGTATCCGCCGTCCCAACGGACGGTGTGTCCGCTTCTCTCCTCGAGGCGATGGCGAGCGGATCCTATCCCGTCGTCACCGACAACGTGGCGAACAGGCTCTGGGTTGAGGACGGGCGGAACGGGACGCTCGTCGCCGGTCGAGAGCCATCGGACCTGGCGCGCGCGATCTCCCGGGCGCTGGCCGACGCGAAGGCGCGCGCCGTCGCCGCCTCCAGTAACCGGGCCATCGTGGAGAACCGGGCCGACCTCGCTCGCAACATGAAGACGATCGAGAGCGCGTACGAAGAGCTCGTGGCGTCCCGAGCCGGAGGATCAGCATGACCGACCTTCCGGAGAAACTGTACGCGTGCTGTCCGATCGGCGTGCAGAACATGCTCGTCTCCTGGTACGGACGAAAGATCCTGCGTGAGCGCTTCGGGCCCGAGTTCCAGAAGATCCGTGCCTCCCTGGCATCCTCGGAGCGCGCGGGCAGGGAGGAGATCGGTGCCTATCAGGACGAGCGCCTGAGGGCCGTCGTGGCTCACGCCTACGAAACCGTGCCTTACTACGGGGAACTTATGGATCGGCTCGACATCCGACCCTCGGACATCTCGACGCGCGACGACCTGAGGTCGCTTCCGATTCTCACGAGGGAGGCGGTCGTCGAGAATCGCGAGCGGCTGCTTTCGACGTCGAGGACGAGGGGGAGACTTAGGCGCGCGACGACGTCCGGCACCACGGGCTACCCCGTTTCCGTCTGCTGGGACCGCGGAGTCAGCGTGATGAACAACGCGTGCCTCTGGCGCGCGAGGGACTGGGGTGGCGTCGGGTTCGGACGTCCTTACGCGACGCTCATGGGAAGGCTCATTGTTCCCGCTCGACAGACGAGGCCGCCCTTCTGGCGGTTCAACTCGAGCTGGAACCAGCTCATTCTCTCGTCCTACCACCTCGATGAGGGCAACATCCCGCACTACCTCGACGCGATGCGCGAGCGTGGGATCGAGATGCTCGAGGCCTACCCGTCCGCGGCCTATATGCTCGCCCGGTACATGGAGATGGAATCGGTTCGCCTCCCGCTCAAGTCGGTCCTCACGTCGTCGGAGCCGCTTCTCGCCATCCAGCGCGAGCTGTTAGAAGACAGGTTCTGCTGCCGCGTTCTCGACGCGTACGGACAGGCCGAGCGCGTCGCCTTCGCGAGCGAGTGCGAGAGGCACGAGGGCCTTCACATCTTCGAGGAGTATGGGATCGTCGAGATCCTCAACGAAGACGGCGAACCCGTGGAGCCCGGGGGTTCTGGACAGATCGTCGCCACGGGTCTGCACAACATGGCCATGCCCCTCATCCGCTACGCTACCGGCGATGCCGCAACGCTCAAGAGCGAAGCCTGCTCCTGCGGCCGCACGCTCAGGTTGCTCGAGAGCATCACGGGTAAGGCCGAGGACATCATCGTTACCTCGCGCGGGCGGATGGTTCCCGGACCGCTCCTGAGCTACGCGTTCAAGGGTGTCCCGCACCTCGTGCGCTCCCAGATCGTTCAGGAGCGCCCCGATGAGATAAGGGTCAGACTTGTCGCGGAGAAGGGGTTCCTCCCGCGGGACGAGGAGCGCATCCGCGGGGGCCTGGCGCGGCGGCTCGGGAGCGACGTCGCGATAGCGTTCGAGTATGTGGATGAGATACCTATGTCGGCGCGAGGGAAGTACAGGTGGGTGGTGTCGAGCGTGCCTCTCCGGTGGGGCAAGCTCAGCACGGCGAACCTGTATCAGGAAGAGGACGCGGAGACAGTGGGGGCACGGTCCGGTCACGGAGACGCGAACTGACGCCATGAGACGAGTGCTGCACATCATTCAATCTCTCGACACGGGCGGCGCCGAGCGCGTCGTTGCGGAGTGCGCGCTCGCGCACGATCGCGGGAAGTACTCCCCAGAGATCGCTTGCGTCTTCGAGGGCGGCCATCTGGTCGATGCTCTCGATCGGGCGGGAGTGCCGGTCCACGTGCTGAGGAGACGCTACAAGCTCGACCCGTTCGCTCTCTTCCGTCTCACGGCGCTGATGGTGCGGCGGCGGTTCGACGTTGTGCACAACCACAATTTCTCGGCTCTCGCCATCGGCGTCCCGGCAGCCGTTCTCGCGGGAGCGCGCACGCTGGTGAGGACGGAACACAACGTTGTCAGTGGGCGACGCGGCTTCCGTCGCATCTTGAGCCGGGTCGCGGCTCTCCGCGAGGACGCGCAGATCGCCGTGTCGGACGTCGTCCGAGAGTCGCAGGTGAAAGCGGGGAGGGTTCCCGCACGTCGTCTGGCGACAGTGAGGAACGGGATATCCGGTGAGCGGCTGGCCGAGTCCGGCGATGGCGCCGCGCTCCGCGAGGATCTGGGGCTCGGGGGACGCGCGCCGGTGTTCCTCAGCGTCGGGAGCCTGACGAGACAGAAGAACTTCGGGAATCTGCTCGACGCGGCGGTCAACGTCGTGCGCGAGTTCCCCAACGCCCGATTCATGATCGCCGGTGATGGGCCGCTTGGCGATTCGTTGCGCGCGCGCACCGATGACCTTGGGCTGAACGAGCATGTCGTCTTTCTTGGACGAAGAACCGACGTCCCCGCTCTCCTCGGGATCAGCGACGTATTCGTGCTCTCGTCCGACTGGGAGGGACTTCCCATCACCGTGCTGGAGGCGATGGCGGCGGGAGTGCCCTGTGTGGCGACTCGCGTCGGCGGAGTCCCGGAGGCGCTCACGGACGGGGAGAGCGGCATCGTCGTGGAGCCGGGCGACTCCCGGGCGCTGGCAGAAGGGATGGCCTCACTCGCCCGCGACCCGGGGCTCGGGGAGAGGCTCTCGCGACGCGCGCGGAAGATCCACGAAGGTGGTTTCACCGCGCGGTCCATGGCCAGGCAGACGGAGGCGCTCTACGATCTCGCGTCTGTCGGCCGGGCCGATCTGGCGGCGGTGGGTCCCATCAGGGTGCTCTTCGTCATCGGGCAGCTGTCGTATGGAGGCGCCGAGCGTCAGGTCGCCGAACTCTCGATGCGACTGCCGCGCGACCGGTACGAGCCGATCGTGTGTTGTTTGTCCGAGAGAGGTCCCCTGGCCGATGAGATGGAAGAGGCCGGCGTGCGCGTCGTGTCGGTGGGTAAGCGGCCCGGTTTCGCATCGGGGGCATCGCGCACCCTCCTCGGCCTCGTACGGACGGAGCGACCGGCCGTCGTGCATTCGTATCTCTTCTCCGCGAACTGGCGAACGGTTCTCGTGGGCAGACTGATGCGCGTTCCTCTCGTGATAACCTCGGTGCGCAACGTCGACATACATGGGGTGTTCGCGCTGACCATGCTGGAGCGGCTCCTGGCCGGTTTCCAGGACCGCGTCATCGCGAACGCGACGGCGGTGAAGGAGTACGTTGCGTGCGCCCACGGGATACGCAGTGACAAGATCGTCGTCGTGCGGAACGGCGTGTCGCCAACGCGAGTGCCGCGCAGGGCAGACGGCGTGGGCGAGAATGAATCGAACTCCCACCCCACGGTGCTCGTCGTGGCGAGCCTGACGCCCAAGAAGGACCACTTGACCTTCCTGGCCGCCGCCACGGCCGTTGCCCAGAGAATTCCGGATGCTCGGTTCGTTCTGGTGGGCGACGGTCCACTGCGCGGCGACCTGGAACGGCGCTCCGAGGAGCTCGGGCTTGGGTCGTCGGTCGAGTTCCGGGGCGAGACGAGAGATATCGCTGGGGCTCTCGCCGAGGCCGACGTGTGCGTGCTCACGTCTCTGAAGGAGGGGTGCTCCAATTTCATTCTCGAATCGATGTTCGCCGCGAAGCCCGTCGTGGCGACCGACGCGGGTGGCAACGGGGAGCTCATCGACAGCGGCGTCACCGGCTACATCGTGCCGGTCGGCGACGAGCGTGCTGTCGCGTCACGCGTCGTGGAGCTTCTGTCGGACGAGACGCTGCGCGCGAGCATGGGAACAAGGGCGAGAGAACGAGCGCTCAGGGAGTTCACGGTCGAGAGAATGGTCGAGGACACGGTGAGTCTCTATGAGAACACGCTTCGGGAGAGAGTGAGGGGGCTTGTGGACTGGGCGTACGCGCGGGCGGCGAGGGAGACCGGGACGGTGGGCGGAGACGTCCGCCCGGGACGCGAGGGGTCAACGGTGGACGGGGTCCAACGGAAAGGTGAGGACGCCATTGCAGCCTGAAGCGACAACAGGAGGCAGTTCCCGCCAATCGCCGTTGCGACGGTTCGGAATCGCGATACGCAATTCCCCGCTCGTCGTGGGGACGATGTCCGCGATTCCCGTGGGGGGCGCCGTGGTGCTCCGGTACCACTCGGTCAACGATGACCCAGGTTGGAGCGACGACTACATGCAGCCGAGCCTGGCGGTGCCGCCGGCGGTGTTCGACCGGCAGATGCAGTTTCTCAAGCGACACCACAAGATCGTCGGAATAGGGGAGCTGGCGGAGCTGGTCCACTCCGGGAGCCACATCGACAGAAGGCTCGCGGCAGTGACGTTCGACGACGGATACGAGGACAACTATCGCAACGCGTTTCCGATCCTCAGGAAACACGGGCTCACGGCCGCGTTCTACGTGACGACCGGGTCCGTGAACGACGCCGAGATCCTGTGGACGGTCAAGCTGCGCCTCCTGATCCGGAGGTGCACACATGAGTCGCTGACGCTCTCCTTGATGGCCGGGCGGCCCCTGGACATCTCGACCGAGTCCGCCAAGGACAGCGCGATACGCCTTCTCACGGGAGTCGTGAAGCGGTGCCCGGCGCCGGAGGCCGACGAGATCCTGCGCGAGGTGGAGGATGCGAGCGACGCTCCGCTCTTCGGCATCGACCGCCGCATCATGATGAACGAGTCCGAGCTTCGCGAGATGCACGCGACCGGCATGACGATAGGATCACACACTGTGAAGCACTACAACCTGCCGTGCCTCGACACGCGGGACGTTGCGAAGGAGCTTTGCGATTCCAGGGCCTTCCTGGAGCGGGTGCTGGGTGCGCCCGTGGAGCACCTCGCGTATCCCAACGGACGCACCGGCCGCCATTTCGACGGACGCGTCGCGCGGGTCGTTGCGATGGAGGGATTCCGTTCGGCCGTCACGTCCGTCAGTGGCCCCGTCTCGCGGCGGTACTCGGAGCTGAGTATGCCCAGGCTGGGGGTGAGCCCGAGGCACGGCGATATCCGACGTCTCGCCGCCGACATGCAGTACGCCCGCTTCACGAAGCCGGCGGACGGTGGATTCGATGAGATCTGCTCGATGTCGGGCACCGGAGGTTCCGATCCGGCGGGGGGTGGTGGGGGGGGGCCGGCCGAGGCCGTTCCGGCCCTGAGGGAACGATGCAGGGAACGATGCGACGAGGGGGAAGAACGCGAGAAGCGCACTCATC
>JAUWRQ010000294.1 GCA_030610515.1 Candidatus Eiseniibacteriota bacterium
CGACGTCGAGATCTTCCTGGCCCCACACCGTGATCTCCGCCTTCTTGGCCCTCATCTTGCCCTTGAGAGATGGAAGCCTCGGCTCGTTGATCTCCTTGACGACGGTGAAAACGGCGGGGAGCGGAACGCGGACGACGTCGTATCCGTCGTCCATCATCCGCTCGGCGACGGCGGAGGAGCCCTCGATCGAGAGCCTGCGGACGTACGTCACCTGCGGAACGTCGAGGAAGCGGGCCACGCCTGGACCGACCTGAGCCGTGTCCCCGTCGATGGCCTGCTTGCCGCAGAGGATGACGTCGCAGTTCCCAAGCTTCCGGATGCCGGCGGCGAGCGTATAGGACGTCGACCACGTATCGGAGCCCGCGAACGCGCGGTCCGACAGGAGCACGGCCTCGTCGACGCCCAGGGCGATGGCCTCGCGCAGCGCGCTCTCCACCTGTGGAGGTCCCATCGACATGACCGTCACCGTCCCTTCGCCCACGTGCTCGCGTATGCGCAGGCCCTCCTCGATCGCATAGGTATCGAAGGGGTTGATGATAGACGGAACACCCTCGCGGATGAGCGTGTTCGTCTCCCTGTCTATCCGGACCTCGGTCGTATCTGGGACCTGCTTGACCAGCACTACGATCTTCATTGCTGCTAGTCGCCCCTCTTCTCCCTCGCGGCGCTCTCCTTGATGATCGAAGACGCTATGACCGCCCGCTGGATTTGGTTGGTTCCCTCGTAGATCTGCGTGATCTTGGCGTCGCGCATCATCTTCTCTACCGGGTACTCCTTCATGTAACCGTACCCGCCCAGGATCTGGACGGCGTCGATCGTTACCTTCATGGCAACATCGGACGCGAAGAGCTTCGCCATCGCCGATATCTTGGCGAGGTTCTTCTCGCCCGCGTCGACGACCCTGGCCGCCTGATACACGAGGGCACGCGCGGCCTCGATCTGGGTCGCCATGTCGGCGAGCATGAACTGGATGCCCTGGAAGGACGCGACGGGCTGTCCGAACTGCTCGCGGTGTCTGGCGTACTTGACGGCCTCCTCGAAGGCGCCCTGCGCGATGCCGACGGCCTGAGCCGCCACGCCGGGCCGGGAGTTGTCGAACGTGCGCATGGCCACGATGAACCCCATCCCCTCGCGGCCTATGAGGTTCTCCTTCGGGATGCGGCAGTCCTGGAAGACGAGCTCCCTGGTGGCAGAGGCCCTGATGCCCATCTTTTCTTCCTTCTTCCCGAACGTGAACCCTGTGGTTCCTTTCTCGACGATGAACGCAGAGATGCCCCGGATGCCCGTTCCCTTGCTGGTGCGGGCGATCACCGTGTAGATCTCGGCCTCTCCTCCGCCGGTGATCCACTGCTTCGTTCCGCTCAGAACGTACTCGTTGCCCTCGAGCGTCGCTCGGGTCTCCAACGCTCCTGCGTCGCTGCCTGCGTTGGCCTCGGTGAGGGCGAATGCCGCGAGTCTCGTGCCCGCGGCGATGGGGGGAAGGTACTTCTGCTTCTGCTCGTCGGAGCCGAAGAGAAGAATGGGATAGGCGCCGAGGGCGGACGCCGCGAACGCGAGAGCGATGCCTCCGCAGACCTTCGAAAACTCCTCGGCCGCAACGCACATCTCCATCACGCCGCCCCCAAAGCCGCCGTACTCCTCCGGGATGTACACGCCGTACACGTCCGACGCCGCCAGGACCTTCACCACCTCCCACGGGAACTCTCCCGACTCGTCCAGCTCCGCCCTCAAGGGCAGGATCTTCTCCTTCGCGATCTGCGCGCAAAGATCCCGGAGCATCTCCTGTTCTTCCGTCAGGAAGTAGTTCATTCGGCCTTCCCCTTCTTCTTCGGGCGGCCCGGGCCACCGCGCGTGTTCTTTCCGCGACGCGGGCGACCGCGCCTCTTCTTGTTCCTGCGGGACGTCTTCTTCCCGCGTTCACCCTTCATGAGGCCGAGCTTGCTCATGGCGCTCTTCGCGGCCATCTGCTCGGCTTCCTTCTTGTTCTTGCCCTCTCCGCGACCCAGCGACCTTCCATCGAGCCTGAGCTCGACGAAGAAGGTCCTCTCGTGCTCGGGTCCCTTCGCGGAGACCACGCGATAGCGAGGCCTGGCTCCGAACTCCCTCTGCGCGTACTCCTGGACAATGCTCTTGTAGTTCTTGTACTCCTCAACCTCCAGGAGCTCGTCGATGCTCGACAGGAGGTGCCGCCGGATGAAGCGGCGAGCGCTTCCGATACCGGAGTCCAGGTAGATCGCGCAGATCACGGCCTCGAAGGCGTCGGCCAGGATAGAGGAGCGCTGGCCTCCACCGGAGGAGCGTTCGTTCGCGGAGAGAAGTATGAAGTCACCCAGGTCGATCTCTTCGGCCGTGCGTGAGAGAACCGCCTCACTCACGATGAGCGACTTGATCTTGGTGAGCCTCCCCTCCTGCCGCTTCTCATATCGTGAGTAGAGGTACTCGTTGACGACGAGCCCCAGCACCGCGTCGCCGAGGAACTCCATCCTCTCGTTCGACTCGCCGCGGCTCATGTCCGCGTCGTGCACGTACGAGCGGTGCATGAGCGCCTGATTGAGCAGCCGGAGGTCGCGGATGCGAACGCCCAGCCGCCTGCACAGCGTGCCGAGCGCCTTCCGGCGGTCCCTCGGGAGACCATGACGGGACACCTTGCCCGACAGGCGAGAGACGAAACGATTCAGATCGGCCATGGAAATCGCCAGACGTCAGCCTTCGAATCGGCGCAGGGCAAGAACGGCGTTGTGCCCGCCGAAGCCGAAGGAGTTTGAGAGTGCGTACGTCATCCGCGCGTCCCTGGGCTCGTTCGGTGTGTAATCCAGGTCGCACTCGGGGTCCGGCGTCTCGTAGTTGATGGTCGGTAGGATCACCGATCTGCCGAGGGCGAGAGCGGTGAAGATGAGTTCGACACCTCCTGCG
>JAUWRQ010000212.1 GCA_030610515.1 Candidatus Eiseniibacteriota bacterium
GCCGCGACGCGCGTGCCGTTCTACGCCGAACGGGTGCGCGGGCTCTCTCCCGACGACATCCTGGCCGACCCCCGCGGGAGCCTCGCTGAGTTCCCCATCCTCGAGAAGGAAGACCTGTCCGAGCACTTCGACGAACTCACCTGCGAGCTTGGGAGGGGTAGCTGGGTCAACACCTCCGGCGGCTCCACCGGCACGCCGACGCGTTTCATCCAGGACAAGTTCTACCTCGGGGCCGCCCTCGCGGCGACGCAGCTCTCGTTCGACTGGGCGGGGGTCGAGCGCGGCGACCGGCGCGTGGCGTTCTGGGCGGCGCGCCGTGACTTCGCCGGACGGAACTCGCCGATGCGGCGGTTGAGCGATTTCCTCTACGACAGAATCACTCTGGACGCGTTCCAGCTGGGCGAGGATACGATGCGGGAGTACGTCCGCTTCCTGAACCGGAGGGAGCCGGTGTGCGTGGACGGGTACACCGGGGCGCTCGTGGCCCTCGCGGAGTTCGCGGAGCGCGAGGGTCTCGACCTCCCGACGCCCAGGGCCGTCACGACCTCGACGGCGACCCTCTACCCTCAGATGCGCGAGACGCTCGAGCGGGCGTTCCGCGCGCCCGTCTTCGACCGCTACGGGAGCCGCGAGGTCGGCATCGCAGCGGCCGAGTGCGACCGCCACAACGGCCTCCACGTGATCAGCGAGACGAGCGTCTTCGAGATGCTCGACCGCGACGGCCGCGAGGTCGAGGCGGGCGAGGTTGGCGACATCCTGGCGACGAACCTCTGGAACTACACGATGCCCTTCATCAGGTTCCGGATGGGCGACCACGGCGTGCGCGGCACCGACGACTGCGACTGCGGACGTCCCTACCCCACGGTCGACAGGATCGTCGGAAGGACCGGCGCCGCTTTCGTGAGACCCGACGGGGGGCTCGTGCTCGCCGACTTCTTCATCCGGCTCTTCGCCGTCGATTTCAACACGGGCGACGTGCGCAAGTACCAGTTCGTCCAGGAGGAGATCGACCGCGTGACGGTCCGGCTCGCGCTCTGGCAGGGCCGGGACGGCCCCGACGCGAAGATGCGCGAGGCGATCTCCGACCGCGTCTCCGAGGCGATGGGCGTCCGCTGCCACGTCGAGTTCTCGATCGAGGACGACATCCCCCCGGCTCCCTCCGGCAAACACCTCTACTCAGTGTCCAGGGTCTCCTCGGACGCCCGCTGACGCCCTTCCCGCAGGCCTTCCACGGTGACGCTCCAGACAGGAACCGACCTTGCCAGGTTGAGGTAGGCTTTAGGGGTCGCGCGGGCCTCACTGAGCGGCCCGTGTCGGGAGTGGCCATCGCCGGAGGAGGGGAGAGCTTGAGCGCGCAGGGACTACTGCTGCGGATCATGCCCGGCCAATCGACGGAGGCGGGGAGGATTCCGAGTGCGCTCGTGGACGCGTTCGCGTTCGCGGCGACCCTCGTCTTTGCCGGCGTCTTCCGGTGGGAGGCGCGGGAGCTCATCTGGGGGCTCTGGGCTTCGAGCCTGGTCGTCGGCTACGCGCACATCGTCACGGGGATCGCGGTCGGCGTCGTCCACACGGAGGCGGGGCAGCGGATCGTGAGCGCCATCGGCGGCCTTCTGATGCTCGCGTTCTTCACCGTCCACTTCGGCATGTTCCACTTCGTCCACAGCATCTTCCTGAGCCTCTTCTTTCCGCTGCTGGACCAGGAGGCGATGTCCGGCTCCGTTCTTCCCGCCAACCTCTTCGCGATCCTCGGCGCCGCCCTGAGGCTGTCGTGGCCGCTCGTCCTCATGACCGTCATCTCACGGGTCAGGAGCTTCCCGTTCGCCGGCGTCGACCTTGCGAGCAAGAACGCCTTCATGGCGCCCTACGCCAGCGTCGTGAAGATGCACATCCTCATCTTCGTCTTCGCGGGGCTTCACGGGGCAGGCCTGAGCAGGTTCGCCATCTACCCCGTGCTCGCCTTCTACTTCTTCCCGTGGGGGTCCTTCCGCCGCGCCATGAAGAGACGCTCGAGGCGATAGCGCCTCGAGCGACGTGCTGCCTGCCGTGTCCCGCCTTTGTGCCGTGTCCCGCTCACACGCCGCGGCGTGGCCCGCCCGCGTGCCGTGCCCCGCTCCGCTCTCAGCTGAGCAGGATCTCACGCCAGGCGAGACGGCTGTACTGCCCCGTCCGGAGGAACCGGTAGAACCCGGGCGGGTAGATGTCCTGGAGACGCCAGTCGTAGTGGTAGTCCTTGGCGAAGCCGGTGAGAACGTGGATCTCGTCCTCCACCAGGACCCCCGTACCGACGGAGCCCCGGAACGACTGGATGATGCTTCCCCAGACCGTGAGGTCTCCTCTGGGCGCGCCCGTGTTCCAGTTCGCGACGCTGAAGGAGTTGTCGAGCGCGACCATCGTGGCGTGGATGACACAGTCGTCCTGGTTCGGCGCGGTGTCGCCGACGACGATGTCGGACCCGGCGATGAGGCCCAGGACATCGCTGCAGTGCGGGAGGGGGCCGGTCTCGCTGCTCTCCCTGTACACCACGTCGTCCACGATCTCGATCTGCCCGTTCGTCGCGAGCGTCAGCTGACCTTCCAGGACGCCCTGGACCGTGATACCCCCGTTGACGAAGATGACGCCGTTGGTGTCCGCGATGTTGATGTCGACCCAGCCACCCGCGGGCCCCACGTAGCTCACGTAGCCGTACATGGGGGCTCCCGTCTCGTCTACTCGGCCGAGGACGATGTCGTAGTAGCCCGCGAGGCTCACTCCCCCTTCCCGAGCGAGGGTCTTCATCTCGAACACGTCGGGGAGCGCCGGGTAGTCGATCCAGGGGGCGGCGAGGGAGTAGTTGTCTTCGAAGGTGGGGTTGTCGTGCGGCGCGTTGTGCGGCTCGGCCGACTCGACGTGGTTCGTCGTAGAGCCGTTGTAGTAGAGAAACGCCGGGTTGTGGGTGACGTTGCTGTCGCCGGGGCCACCGTAGGCGCTCTGCACTATGCTCTTGAAGGTCGGGTCCCCGAAGATGCTGACCTGATCGTTGGTGAACATGGGACCGTCGATGACGTCGGCCGAGCAGAACCAGAGGGGCCCGCCGACGCCCGGCATGCGCTCGGAGTCCGTGAAGTAGAGGAAGTCCGAGAAGACCTCGGACTGGATGTCGACCTCGATGCGGCGCCTCTCGCCGCGAACGCTCGACTCCGAGACGACGGTGTACACGTGTCGCCAGGAGACCCCGTTGGTGGGGTCCGGGATGATCTGAATGGTGTACGTCCCCTCGGCGCACGGGATCGGGTCTTCGCCGTACGGATGGATCGCGGCGTATCCCTCGGGCGGGTCCTCGTGTGACGAGAGCCAGCCCACGCCCCTCGTGACGCCGCCCTCGGCGAGGTAGAGGGCCTGCGACCGGCTGGTCGCGTGAGCCACGAGACCGGCGTCGAGCGCGCCGAACTGGAAGACGGCCTGGATCATGATCAGCATGGCGACGGCGATCACCACGGTCGGCTCTAGGACGGTCCCGCGGTCGTTTCTCAGAAGCCGCTCGATCGTCGATCGGGGTGGAGCTGTGTGGAGGGCTGGCAGTTTCATTGTAGTTATCTCCGGTAGGCATGGCGTAATAGAACCGGGCGTCTGTGCATTCACTTACTGCACATATAGTGCCATTTGGCTAGAGTATTACATTGATTGCCGGTTCACCCGGCGGGACGGGCGGCCCGCGGTCATGCGGGATACGAGAGGCGGGCGAGAAC
>JAUWRQ010000176.1 GCA_030610515.1 Candidatus Eiseniibacteriota bacterium
GCGTCGATGCCGTTCTGAACCGAAAGAACCGCCGTGTCCTTCCCGACCAGCGGTCCGGCGTCCGAGATCGCGCCCTCGAGATCGTACGTCTTGACACAGAAGAGCACGAGATCGACCGGTCCCACAGCACCGGGATCGTCGGCCGCGTCGACGGTGACGGTGAGCGGCTCTCCCTGCGCCGGAACCAACCTGAGACCCCGCTTCCTGATCGCTTCGAGGTGGGGACCCCGGTCGATCAGGGTGACATCTTCGCCCGACCGTGCCAGGAGCGCACCGAAGAGCCCGCCCTGTCCTCCTGCCCCCACGACCGCCATCCGCATGGTCCGCTCGCTTTCCCCTGCGACACGAGATTGCCGCGTCCCTTGCCGCCGCGCCGGCCCCGGATCACAGCTTGAGCCCGGCCTTCTCGACCTCGCCCAGACACGCTTTCGCGCGCGCCCCAAGCACCCGACACTCCCACGATACGTCAAGGTTGTCCGTGGTGTCCAGAACTACGGAATCGGCCCGCGAGTGCCCGCCGGCCTACCGGATCGACAGCTCGAGGCCGCAGTAGTCGATCTCGAACGATACGCTCTCGCGGAACCTCGATCGATCGCGGACGTACGGAAGGTAGTTCGCCATCTCCTCGCGGAAGGTCCAGTCGATGCTGTCGTGGGCGATCACCCACGCTCCGTCCGAGAGGCGGTCGTAGACCTGTTTCAGGAGGGGAAGATAGAGCCCCTCGCTCTCGTCGTCCCTCGTGTCGCCCTTCGCCTCGATGTAGACGAAATCGAACGGACCAGGGATCCGCTCGAGCGCGGTGCGCGCATCCTCCGCGATGAGCTCGACCTCCTCGCAGTTCGGGAGCTTCGCGAAGTTCCCCCGGGCGAGCTCGACCATGTCGGCGTCGATGTCGATCCCGTAGATCTTCTCGGCCACGTACGTCCGGTCCGCTCCTACGCACGGGCCCGCAAACCACGCGAGCGTGTACCCCCAGAAACTGCCGAGTTCGAGGAGGCGAGCCGGCCTCCTCACGCTCGTCAGTGCGTAGATGAGCCGCTCCATCGTCGGGGTCATTGACGTCCAGCGTCCACTGAACGACTCCTTCACCGCGCGTCGGTGGTTCTCGTAGGCCCCCTTGTCGTAGGAGGCGTCGCCGGGCAGGAGCCCGTTCTCCGCGAGGAGGTCGAGGGCCCCGTCTACGGTCTCCTCCTCCGCGGCGGTCGCACCCAGGCGATGGACGAAGTCCAGATCCCTGTACGCGATCTCCCGGCGAAGGCCGTCCGGCGCCGACGGGTTGAACGCGGCGTCGGGATGCACGACGCCGTCCGCCTTGAGCTTCCTGATGGCGGCGTCTATTGCTGACTGGGGACTGCGGAAGACCAGAGCCATGTGGATTCCTTTCAAACACGGCAGGAGGTCGGCGGCGCGCGACTCTACCCCCCGCGCGCCTGCACCAGTTCCAGGATGTCCCGCGAGCTCGGGAGGCCGTTGCGCTCCGTCTTCGAGTACACGGTCTCCCCGTCGACCTTCACCACGAAGGCCCCGTGAGCGCCCTCCACGAGCGTCGCCTCGATGCCCATCTCCTTCTTCAGCACGGCCGCCACCCTGGCGGCTCTCTGTTGGTATCCTCAGGGAACGCAGTAGGCGATCGTCACCTTCATCCGCACCTCCTCACAAGGGGTCGGCTGCACAGGCTCGCTGGGCAGGCAGATGCACAGACTACCTGAAGGTCCCCTTGATCATCCCCCACGTACGCTGCTCTGTGGCGCTTCCGCACGCCCCGCAGCCTTCATCTTCGGAACCGACCAGCGAGCCCCATGTCACACCCGGCAGACACGGCGAGTCTGCGCAGAGAGTGACGTTCTCGTTCTCGTAGTCGCAGAAGCGTGGGTCGGCATACTCGTTGTCGTGGTAGTTGCCACCGCAGAGCGTGTCTCCGTCCGCGTTCCCGAACACGAAGCAGTGGTGGATGCTCGGGGTCTCGGTGCCGCTCTCGCAGCTGATCGGCGGACCTGCTGCTGAGAAGGCCAGGATGCAGTACTCGAGCGTGGGCGACGCCTCAT
This sequence comes from Candidatus Eiseniibacteriota bacterium, assembly GCA_030610515.1. Lineage (GTDB taxonomy): Bacteria > Joyebacterota > Joyebacteria > Joyebacterales > Joyebacteraceae > WJLY01. The sequence continues at coordinate 2,046 of JAUWRQ010000176.1, forward strand.
TGCAACCCACGTGCTGCTTGCGGTTTCCGACGAACGTGCTGTTGCTGACTGTGGGGCCTGCCCCGGAATAGCAGTGGAGACCTCCCGTCGAGCTCCACGCGCTCGTGTTACCGATGAACGTACACCAGCTGATCGTTGACGTGGCCACCCCGGTCATGTAGATGCCGCCGGCCGAACCGGACGCGTTGTCGACAAAGACACAGCCCGTGACCGTGATCGCCGATTGGTTGGCGTACATGCCCCCTCCCACACAGGTCGTGACACCGTTCTCCCTGAAGACGCAATCAGTGAACGTCGCTCCGCCGGAGTTGCTGAGCATGGCTCCGGCGCCGCTCCCGTAGTCCCCCACCACGTTCCCCGTGAACTCGCACCGAACGACCTGAGGTGATGAAAAGTACGAGTAGAGAGCTCCACCGCCGTACGCGCTGTTCTCGGAGAAGTCTGTGTCCACGATCAGCGGTGAGGAGCCGAGCAGACAGGCCATCCCCCCGCCGTAGGCAGGCGGTCGAGTCACGGCCTCTACAGCGTTCCACATGAACCCGCAGGCGCGCACAACCGGAGAGGATGCGCTGCAGCAGATACCGGCACCGTACGCCTGCGCAGTGCACTCGCGGAACAGGCACTCCTCGAACCTGGGACTCGAACCGTTCCTGCAGTACGCCCCGGCACCGGTGTCGGCGACGGCGTTGCTGATCGTGAATCCGCGGACGACGGCGGTCGTGTCCTCACCCGAGCGGAAGAAGAACCCGCGGCCCGAGTTCTCGCAGTCGATGATGGTAGACCCCGAGCCCGTCTCCGAAACGACGACGATGCCCTTCCCCCCGAAGTCCAGGTCTCGATTGAGAGGCCCCGCGTACGTGTCCGCGGCCACGAGGACCGTGTCGCCGCCGGCGGCGGCATCGATGCCCTGCTGAATAGTCGGCTGCCCTGACGGAACGTGGATTGTGAAGGCCGCACCCAGTCCAGGCACCACCAGTGTGAACAGAACCGCCAGGAGCACTCTACTGGAACGCCGCATATCAAACTCCCTCTTCCTTGTCCCTGTTCTGCCTGCCCAATGAACTGTGTATCAGCCGCGGGCGCCCGGTGGCGCGGGGTGTGCCGGCGCCGAAGGTGCGCCCCCCTTGCAGATGAGGTAACGCTCAAACACGTCAGCTGCATTTGCCCGCCAGGCAGCTGGCCGAGCCGCTGCCCGGCTACTCACTGCGAACGCTCTCGATCCGAGTCGCGACGCAGGAAGCGTGCAATGCCGACGCCGCAGCCGATGCCCGCTGCGAAGAACGCCAGCTTCGCCGCGACGGACACCTCGGGCCAGAAGATCACCGAGAACATAGCAGCGAAAACAAGAAACATGAGTGCAGTGGCGATGGGACCGCGACGACGCATTGGTTTCTGCCTCCCTTCCGCCGATCAGGCGCTCGTTCTCCATTCCCTTCATCGACTCACAGAAGCGAGCGTCGAGGCCAGCCTGCCCAACGACGCATACGCGGCAACGGTTCGCCCGCCAGTTCTCAGACCACCGGCCTCCGGAACGCGTAGAGCGCCCAGCCGAGCGTGTCGCGCCCCCACCTGAGATACGTCGCCCGGTCTTTCGCGACCCGCGTCTCGATCTCCGGCACGTCCGGGTCGTCGGGGTGGCTCCGGGCGAAGTTGGCCGCCGCGTACCACTGGAGCCCCTCGTACTCGTCCCAGTCGTCACCGCTGCTCACGAGCGTGTGCACGAGCTCGAGTCCGAGGTCCTCTCCGACGGCCACGTTCCCCGCGTGCGTCCCGAAGTCGTCCGGGCCGACCCCGGACGCCTCGAGGTACTCGCTGTCCGGCTCCTTCTGCCAGTAGGGCTCCCCCACGACGACCCACCCGCCAGGGACCGTGGCGCGTTTCAGGAACTCGAGCGTGCCCCGGTGTCCCTCGAAGATCCAGCTCGCGCCGATGCAGACTGCGAGGTCGAAGCTCGCAGGCGTGTCGAGTTCGTACTTCCCGCCGTCCATCTCGACGAAGGCAACGTCCGCGTCGGGGGCGCGCGATGCGAGCTTCGCACGCGCGTCCGCCACGCAGTAGGGCGAGATGTCGACGCCCAC
>JAUWRQ010000241.1 GCA_030610515.1 Candidatus Eiseniibacteriota bacterium
ATGAGAACGTTGTAGCGTGCCTCCATCGCGTCACGGCGCGTGGCCTTGCTTGATGAGCCACCCTGGGGCTTGAGATAGAGGCGTTCCATGAGTCCCGTCGCGTCTATACCGAGTCTCTCGAGAGCAGCCGCGGTCGCGTCCTCGTTCACTTCGTTCCGGTTCGAGAGGTAGATGACCGTCACTCCCAGCGCCTCTGCCCTCTCGATGAACCGCTTCGCCCCGGGCACGAGCGCGACCTCGTTCACACCTTCCCTCTCGTACCGCGCCCACAGCTCCGGCGTGTACTTGAGACCGTTCACGTAGACGAACGTCTGGAAGCTCACGATGTCGAGGACAGTCTCGTCGAGGTCCATGACGACCGCGGGATTCGCAGGCCTCGGGTCGGCGTCCTCCAGGAGTTCCTCCAGTCGAAGCCCCGCGGACGCGTAGATCCCGTAGCAGCAGGCACGGTACTCCGCGGACGTGTGGACGTAGACATTGCTGGAGAGCGAGCCCAGCGCCGGAGATGGCGCAGCGGCGACACTTCCGGGAGGCTCCGTCCCAGAGGCCGCGCTGATCTGGAAGCCGCAGACCAGAAGAGAGACTGCCAGGAAAAGCGTCGGGCACGCCATCAGAACTCCACGTGCGTTCATCCGTCTCATCTGTTCCCCCGATTAGCTGGATGCGTTGATGGTGGACGCCCAGAGCGCCCCGGATCGGCAGCGCTCCAGGCCCGGAGCACCCGCAGTCCGCAGCGCCTGCGCCGCAGGAATGATACCGCCGGCGGGGCGAGATGGCAAACGTCTCTCTCCTGGCAGGTGAAGAGACCCGGCCCTCCGTGTGCCGGCTCCGCATGAGGGAAGGGCGGGCGACAGACGTGCCGCGTCGGCCTCCGTTGACGGCACACGCGCTCTCCGATAGACTCTGACGCGCGACCGGACGGGATGGCCGCGAACGCGGCGCGACTCGAACTATGGTGCGAAGAGATGCCCCTGAAGGAGGATCTGCCGACATGGCACTGGGTGACGTTCTCCGCGGCGCCTACGTCAGGAGCCCGGCCCGGCTCAGACGGCTCGCCGGCCCAATCTTGGCGCGGTTGCCGGTGCGGTGGCGCTACGGGGGCACTTACGTCGCGCTCCGAAAGGCGATCGCGCGGAGCGAGACAGACGCCGACTTCGTAGCCCGGTACCACGCGGAGAAGCTGCGACGGATCGTCGCGCTGTGCGTCGCCGGAAGCGCTCACTACCAGCGCGTGTTCGTGAGCGCCCTGGGCGGCGCTCCGGATCCCGAACGCTTCAGAGTGGAAGATCTCAAGCGCCTCCCCATTCTCACGAAGGACGACGTGCGGGAGCGCCCAGAGGATTTCCTTGCTGTGCCGCGGGAACAGATGGATCTCGTCACGACCGGCGGGACTTCCGGCGTGCCCGCAGCGTTCTATCTCGACAGGAACCGCAGCCCGAAGGAGTGGGCGTTCGTCAACCACATCTGGTCGAAGATCGGTTTCGAACCGAGCGATCTCAGGGCCGTGCTTCGCGGCGTGATGATCGAATGCGTGGACGAGAAGCCCTGGGAGTTCGATGCTGCGCTGAACGAGCTCCGGCTGTCGCCGTTCCACATGGCGCCGGCGACCGTCGATGAGTATCTTCGGCTCATCAAGTCCTACAAAGCGAGCTTCATCCACGGGTACCCATCCGCGATCGAGATCCTGGCATCGCGGGCCAAGGAGACCGCATGGCAGGTTCCCAAGGGTCTTCGCGGCGTGTTTCCCATTTCGGAGACGCTCTTCCCGCACCAGCGCGAGCTCTTCCGGGAGGCCTTCGGGGGGGCTGCTGTGCTGCCGTTCTACGGCCTGAGTGAGAAGTCCGCCATCGCGGGAGAGGTCGTCGACGAGCCGGACACGTACGAGTTCGAGCCGCTCTACGGCATCGCAGAACTCGTGGACGACACCGGGAGTGCGGTCGTCGAGCCTGGGCATGCCGGGCGGGTCGTCGGCACGGGCTTCATATCGACCGGGATGCCGCTCCTTCGGTACGACACGGGCGACTGCGGCGTGCTCGTGGCGCCAGCCTGCCGGAAGAACGCCTACCGGCTCCGGGTCCGCAACATTCGCTCGCGTTGGGACCAGAAACTCCTGGTCGGAAAGGACGGAGCGAAAATCTCCATCGCGGCCATCAACATCCACTCGCCGGCCTACAGCCGTGTCGTGGCCTTCCAGTTCCGGCAGGACCGCCCGGGCGCCGCCGACGTCATGGTCATACCGAAGGAGGGCGTCAAGATCGAAGAGGTCGCGCCCTTCGTCCACGAGATCCAGCAGAAGCTCGGAGCAAGCCTCATCCTCAATCTCAGGTTGGTCGAGCAGCTCGAGACGACCGCCCGTGGCAAGCGGCCACTGATCGTGCAGCACCTCGCGCCCCCCCTGAGCCGCTCCGCTGAATAGACCCAGCCCCAGATACAGCAGGGCCGCCCCACCTGCTGCGGGGCGGCCCTGTGTTTTCACGCCAGTTCGCGGTTGTGCCGCGGCTACTCGGCTTCGATCTTCGTGACGTTCTCCGCCGCTGGGCCCTTCTCGCCCTGGACGACGTCGAACTGCACGCGGTCACCTTCAGCCAAGGTCTTGAACTCGTCGCCACCCTGGATCGCCGAATGGTGAACGAAGACGTCCTTCGACCCATCCTCCAACGAGATGAAGCCGAAGCCCTTGCCGTCGTTGAACCACTTCACTGTTCCGGTCGTACTCACTGTTCGCTACCTCTCTTCTTCTAGTCGAGCCGGGATTACCCCTCACGCCGACGATTGTCCTGTCGGGGGCCGGGTCATCCGACCCTCCGACTTCCTTCATCATGGGGCCTGTTCGCCCCCGCAGGTGCACCACCACCGACTGCCAGTACCGCTTCACATGTTCGGGCGCCTCATGGCGCCCCTGGAACGCAAAAAGGGGCCGGCGTCTGCGCCAGGTCCCTCCTTAGAGTTTCCGGATATGTCACCATACCAACGTGGTCGCCTCTGCTAACTGATAGTGTAGCCACGGGCGCCACCCAGGTCAAGCTTAATCGTCGTATCCAGTGATTCCGCGTTCAGAGAACGCGGGCGGGGCGGATTGAGATCCGCTCACCCCCTCGTTCTCTGTCGGCCGCGCCCCCTCGTCGTCTGAGGGCTCCACCCAGGAGGGCGCCGCGGCTCCCGGGGCGCCGAGTCCCCCCCGCCGTTGACACGCGGTCGCGGATGAGGCACCCTCAACCGTGCGCACCGTTCAGCAACACACCATAGAGTTCAGAATCGAGGTTGGGTGGCGTGACCGAGAGAGAAACCAGGATCCCATCGGGCGATGCGATCGCGGCCGAGAACCGTCGGCTCCGGCGAGCCGTCGAAGAGCTGAGCATGCTCAACGACCTGGCCCGCG
>JAUWRQ010000056.1 GCA_030610515.1 Candidatus Eiseniibacteriota bacterium
CTACGAGGCCGCGATCGCCCACGGCAAGTCGGTGGACCCGAGGGGTGAGGACCGCGTACAGAAGTCGCTCGAGAAGGCCAGGAAGGAGTTCGAGGAGCTCAAGGACTCGGAGAAGGAGCGCTTCGATGAGGAGCGGCTGGTGAACCCGTACTCCGATTCGAGGATGCTCTTCGGCGCCGACGACATCGAGGTCGAGAACGTTCTGGTCGGCATCGACATGGAGGTCGGCGAGGTGGTCATGGCCGACCGGCTTCGCGAGAAAGGTCGCGCCATCGATCTCGTCTGGGCCCACCATCCGGAGGGTTCGGCTCTGGCGAACCTGGGTGGGGTCATGGCGATGCAGGCGGACATCCTCAAGAGCTTCGGCGTTCCCATCAACATCGCTGAGGGCATGCTCGAGCCGCGGATCAAGGAAGTCGAGCGGCACGTGCTGCCGACCAACCACATGCGAGCCGTCGACGCGGCGGAGCTTCTTGACGTCCCCATGATGTGCACGCACACGCCCGCGGACAACTGCGTGGCGACCCATCTTCAGAGCCTCTTCGACGCCGAGAACCCCGAGTCCGTGGGCGACGTGCTCGACGTCCTCCGGGGCATACCGGAGTACGCCGCCGCCGAGAAGCACGGCATGGCGCTCAAGGTCTTCGCAGGGAACAAGAGGCGTAGCGCGGGTCGCATATACGTCGACATGACCGGCGGGACGAGCGGTGCGGAGCAGACCTTCGAGAAGCTGGCGTCCAGGTCGGACATCGGGACCGTGGTGGCGATGCACCTTTCGGAGAAACACCGCAAGGAGGCCGAGAAGCACTACATCAATGTGGTGATCGCCGGCCACATGGCCAGCGACTCGCTCGGGATGAACCTCCTACTGGACGGCGTCGAGAAGCTGACGAACCAGAAGCTCACGGTGATCGGGTGCTCGGGTTTCAGAAGGTATGAGCACAAGCGGTAGCCTCCCTCCCGACTTCAGACCGATTCGAAAAGCGCGTCATGGACAATCACGCACTCGACGTTCTTGAGTACGACAAGGTCGTGCATATGCTCGTCGAGAGAACGTCGTTCCCTCTCGGCGAGGAGAGAGCTGCGGGTCTCTCGCCGACCCACGACATGGGCGTCATCGAGGAGGAACTCGCCAGGGTCACAGAGCTTCGGGATCTTCTGGACGACGGCGTTTCCCTGTCGCTCGACGGTGCCCGGGACGTCCGGGAGGCTCTGAGAAGAGCCGGAACCGGGGGAGCGTCGCTGTCGGCCGAGACGCTCGTCGACGTCGCCCAGACGGTTGGTGTCGTCGAGCGCGCCGCGGGTTTCCTCTCGGCGCACGCGGAGCGCTGTCCGAGACTGTCGCGGCTCTCCGGGGACCTCACGGCATGCCGCGAGCTCAGTCGTTCGATCCTCTCGGCCATCGATCTGGAGACCTTCGAGGTCCGTGACAGGGCGAGCAAGGAACTCGGGAGGATTCGGCGATCGATCGCGAGAGCGAGGTCCCGGCTCGACGAGAAGCTCCAGTCCATACTGCGCGCGGAGACCGCGGCGGGAACCGTCCAGGAATCCGAGATACACATCCGGAACGGGCGCCACGTGCTGCCCGTCAGGAAGGAGTCCAGGGGAAAGGTCAAGGGCCTCGTGCACGACCAGTCGGGGAGCGGGGCCACGCTCTTCGTGGAGCCTCTAGCCGCGGTCGAGCTCAACAACGAGCTATCGAGGCTCGAGGCCGCAGAACGGGAGGAGATAGAGCGCATCCTCCGGGAGCTGACCGGTCTTGTGAGCGAGCGCGTTCCGGAGCTGGAGCTCTCGCTGGCGGCCTTGGGCGAGCTCGATTTCGAGCGGGCGAAGGCCACGCTCTCCCGCGACCTCTCGGCCGTGAGGCCGGACCTGAACGTCGAGGGACGGCTCTCGCTTCGCGGCGGGAGGCATCCGGTGCTCGTCGCCTCCCGCGGGGGAGGCTCGGTCGTTCCGCTCTCGGTCGAGATTGGGACCGGCGGGACGACGCTCGTCGTATCGGGCCCGAACGCCGGGGGCAAGACGGTCGCGCTGAAAACGGTGGGCCTCTTGACGCTCATGGCGCAGTCGGGGATGCACATTCCGGCCGACCCCGATACCGAGCTTTCGGTCTTTGAAAACGTGTTCGCTGACATCGGAGATGAGCAATCGATCGAGCACGACCTTTCGACCTTCTCGTCTCACCTCAGCGTGATCCGCGAGATCCTGTCTGCGGCCGACGAGAGGACGCTCGTGCTGATCGACGAGATGGGCGCGGGCACCGACCCGGACGAGGGTGCGAGCCTCGCCATCGCGATCCTTGAGTCGCTCTGTGACAGGCGCGCGGTGACCATGGCGACGACGCATCTTGGGGCGATCAAGAGCCACGTTCACGACCGCGAGGGCATGGTGAACGGTTCGATGGCCTTCGACCCGGAGACGCTCGAGCCGACGTTTCGCTTCGTCCCGGACGTGCCGGGCGCGAGTCACGCGCTGTCGATCGCCGAGTCGATGGGGCTTCCGGACGCCGTCCTCGACAGGGCGAGGGAGCTTCGCGATTCGGATTCCGCGGTGATAGACGGGCTCCTGGCCGACCTTTCGGAGCGGGAGAGCAAGCTGGCGGACACGCTCGGCGACGCGGAGACGCACGAGGAGCGAGCCCGACTCCTCGCTCTCGACTACGAGGAGCGGCTGCGCGGCGTCCGCGACGAGCGCAGGTTGATGCGCGGGAGGGCGCTCGCCGAGGCCAGGGAGATTCTGGAACACGCGCAATCGCTCGTCGAGGAGACCGTGAAGGAGCTCCGCGAGCGGGACGCTGCGCGGAGTGCCATCAAGGACGCGAGATCGAAGCTCGCGAGGGAGCGCGCGGACGTCGTGCGCGAACTCAGCGAGCAGGAGCCGAAGCCCCTCGACGAGGGAGAGCCTCTGTCACAGTTCGTGACCGGCATGAGGGTCCGTGTCCTGAGCCTCGGTCGCGAGGGGGAGCTCCTGAGCGGGCCGGACGGTCGAGGCCGTGTTCGAGTGCGTGCGCGTGGGAGAACGGTGGAGGTGGACGCCGGTGATCTCCGGAGCCCCGCGCCGGACGCGAAGAGCCGCGAGTCACACGCCCCGCGCGTGACGATCAACGTCACGGCGAACGAGTCGTTTTCCACTGAGCTTCATCTTCGTGGGATGGCGGCCGACGAGGCCGGCGACGCGATCGAGCGGTTCGTGAGCGCGGCGGTCGTGCATGGGATCTCGACGCTCAGGATCGTCCACGGCAAGGGGACCGGCGCCCTGCGCGAGAGGACGCACCAGGTGCTGCGAGGGCTGCCCTCGGTCAAGTCGTTCAGACTGGGCAGGTGGGGCGAGGGCGACACGGGTGTGACGGTCGTCGAGCTTCTGTGATCTCGAAGATCCGATGGACGCGGCACTCCCTGACGTGTCGGATGCCGCGTTCGCAGTGTGCCGGGAGTGGCGGCGCGACGAGCCGGCAGCCGCGGAGGAGCGAGAGCCTTGGCCAGGCGCATCCCCGACGAGATCATAGACGAGATCAGAGCGGCGAACGACATCGTCGATGTGATCTCCGAACGGATACAGGTCAAGAAGGCCGGGAGGAACTACAGGGCGCTCTGCCCCTTCCATCAGGAGAAGTCGCCGTCGTTCAACATCAACCCGGAGCGCCAGATCTACCACTGCTTTGGCTGCGGGGCGGGCGGCAACGTCATCACGTTTCTGATGGAGTACGACAAGCTGTCTTTTCCCGACGCGATGCGGGAACTCGCCGATCGGGCGGGGATGAGGCTTCCTGACCGTGGAAGCGGACAGGGTCTCTCGGGTGACGACGACGCCATCTACCAGGCGAACGAAGTCGCACTCTCGTACTTCCAGAAGGCGCTCCTTTCCGAGCGCGGGTCCGAGGCGCTCGGCTACCTGCGCGGCAGGGGACTCTCCGACGAGACGATCGACTCGTTCGACCTGGGCTTCGCTCCCCCCGGATGGGACGGGCTCATCCGCGCCGCCGGGAAGGCCGGGATTCGACCGGAAGCGCTCGAGGAAGCGGGCCTCGTGGTCGCGCGCGACAGCGGCGGCTACTACGATCGCTTTCGCGACCGCCTCGTTTTTCCGCTCAAGGTCTCGGCCGGACGCACGGTCGGGTTCGGCGGCCGCGCGACGGGCGACGCGGAGCCCAAGTACCTGAACTCGCCCGAGACGCGCGTCTATCACAAGGGGCGCTACCTCTCCGGCCTTCGCGAGGCGCGCCCGGCGATGAGAGCAGCGAGGGAGATGGTGCTGGTGGAAGGCTACATGGATCTCCTCTCGCTCCATCAAGGAGGCTTCCACAACGTCGTCGCCTCGTCCGGCACGGCCCTGGCGCGCGAGCAGGCCAAGACGATCTCGCGCTACGCCGACAAGCTGTTCGTAGCGTACGCCGGAGACGCGGCGGGGATCGCGGCCGCGACGAGGGCCGCGGAGGAACTCATCCGGTTCGGGCTCAAGGTGCGCGTCGTGTCGTTTCCGGAAGGCTCCGACCCCGACTCGTTCCTGCGGGAGAACGGGCCGGACGCGCTCCGCGAGGTTCTCTCGACGGCTCTCGATTTCATCGACTTCCTCGTGGCGCAGAGTTCCACCGAGAGCGCGGAGGATCGCGAGAGGGCAGCTCGGAGGCTCATCGGGATCGTGGCCCGCGTGGAAGATCCGATCGTCGCCGACCTCATGCTCGAGAAAGTCGCGGACGCCCTGCGTGTGAGGCGCGCGGCGATCGTTCGCGCGCACGCGAAGCTCCGCGAGGGCGACGGCAGGCGGTCCGGGAGAGCGGCCGGCGCGGCGGAGCCCCCCTCGGGCGGGCGCGGGGACGCGCCCGTCATCGAGGAAGCGGGCCTCGCGGCGCAGAAGGGACTCCTGTCGCTGCTCGTGAGCGGGGGTGAATCGGCGGAGAGGGTCCGCGCCGCCCTGAAGCCCTCTGACTTCGCGGACACGACGGCCCGCGCTGTCGCGGAGCTTCTCTGGGACGCGGGCGAGGTTGACGTCGCGGCGCTCCTTTCCGGTGTGGAGGGCCGTGACGAGACCACGCTCATGACCGAACTCGCAGTGCTCGCGCCTTCGGTCCGCGATGGCGCGCGTCTCTGCGACGACTATATTAGGACCATCGAGCGGTCTCGTGTCGAGGAACGCATCCGCGCCCTGGACCGCGAGATAGAGACCGCCGAGATGACCCGGAGTGACGACCAGCTTCTCTCGCTTGTCGCGGAGAGGCAGGATCTGGCTCTCAGGCTTCGGGAACTCACGGCCGGGGACTAGAATCATACCTACGTTCCCAAGGGGGTGAGGTTCGACGCATGGCCAAACGCTCAGCGACGAATATCGTTCAGTCCATCAAGAAGCGATTCGGCAAGTCCGGCAACCTCACGTACGACGAGCTGAGTACGTTCTTCGGCGATGGTCTCGACGTGGAGCTCGTCGATGACGTCTACTGCGGACTCGCGGACGTCGAGATCGAGGTTGTCGACCGGAAGACTCGCGAGGCCAAGAAGAAGCGCGAGTCCAAGAAGCGCGCGAAGGCCCAACCTCGCCTTCGCTTCGACGATCCCGTGCGCATGTACCTCCGGGAGATGGGACAGGTCAAGCTGCTCGATCGGGCCGGGGAGGTGGAGATCTGCAAGCGGATCGAGGCGGCGGAGCTCATGTCGTACGGAGCGATCTTCGAGTGCGTGACCACCATGAAGAGGCTCTCGGCGCTCTCGGAGAAGCTCAAGACCGACAAGGTCCGGCTCGACCGTGTGGTGAAGGTCGACAGGAAGCGGAAGAGTGCCACCGGCAAGGAGGAGCGCCGTCGGGTGGCCAGGCGCATGGACAGGATCACCAAACTCGATGAGGAGCGTCGCGAGCTTCTCATCAAGCTCCGGAAAGCCAAGCCTCAACACGCGACGAGCACGCAGAAGGCCGTCACGCGAAGAGAGAAGAGCCTGAAGAAGGAGACGGCGAAGCTCGCTCTTCAGCCGAAGCAGGTGACGCGCATGTCCGTGCGCATATGCGAGCTCATGGTCAAAGTGGAGAGGCACGAGGATGAGATCACCTCGGCCGAGACCGATTTCGGATTGCTGAAGAAGAAGATTGAGCGGGAAGAGGCCAAGCGGAAGAAGAAGAAGACCGTGAAGGGCAAGACGGCGTCCAAGTCGTCGGCCACGGCGACGAAGCGCAAGACTCGCACCAAGACCCCCGCGGCGCTCCGCAGGGACGCCGAGGCGCTCACCAAGGAGATCAGGAACAAGAAACGCGCCCTTCGCAGGATGGAGCGGGAGTGCGGGCTCTCCTGCGACAACCTTCGCGACGCCGTCCACCGCATCAACGTGGGCGATGCCGAGGCGTCCAGGGCCAAGACGGAGATGGTTGAGGCGAACGTGAGGCTCGTGATCTCCATCGCGAAGCGCTACACGCACAGGGGGCTCGATTTCCTGGATCTCATCCAGGAGGGGAACACCGGACTCATGCGCGCCGTCGAGAAGTTCGACTACACGCGCGGCTACAAATTCTCGACCTACGCTACCTGGTGGATCCGGCAGGCCATCACGAGGGCCATCGCCGACCAGGCCAGGACGATCCGGGTTCCGGTTCACATGATCGAGGCCATCAACAAGGTCGTTCGCACCACGCGTCAGCTCGTGCAGGAGGAGGGCCGCGATCCCTCCGTCAATGAGATCGCCGACAAGCTCGAGCTTTCCGAAGACAAGGTGAAGGGGATCCTCAAGGCGGCGCAGCAACCGATCTCGCTCGACCGCCCGATCGGTGAGGATGAGGACTCGAGTCTCGGCGATTTCGTCGAGGACACGAAAGTCGTGTCGCCGTCCGAGTACGCGTCGTTCAAGCTCCTTCAGAG
>JAUWRQ010000142.1 GCA_030610515.1 Candidatus Eiseniibacteriota bacterium
AGGAGGAGGTCTTTAGTGAGGAAGAGTGAGATCCTGGTCGGATTGGACCTCGGTACGAGCAGGATCAAGGTCGTCGTCGCGGACGTGTCCGAACGCGATCTGGCCGAGATCCTCGGTTCCGGCGAGAGCCCGTCGGAGGGCGTCGAGGCGGGGGTCATCGTCAACATGGAGAAGGCCGCCTCTTCGATCCGGAGGGCGGTGGAAGCGGCGGAGAAGAGCGCCGACGTCGAGATCGGCCGCGTGTCCGTCTCCATCGATGGCGAGCACGTCAAGGGCATCGACAGCAGGGGAGTCATCGCCGTGTCGAGGTCCGGCGGGGAGATCACAGGAAGCGAGATCGACACCGTTATGGACGCCGCCAAGACGCTGGCGCTCCCGGTCGGGAGGGCCATCATCGACGTTCTTCCTCAGGAGTTCTTCGTCGACGGGCAGCGGGGCATACGCGACCCGGTAGGCATGTCGGGTGTGCGTCTGGGTTCCAGGGTGCACATCGTCACCGCATCGCAGCAGGCGGTCGACAACGTCGTGAGGGCGGTGCGCAGGGCGGGACTCAGGACCGACAGGATAACGCTCAAATCCCTGGCCGCGAGCCTCGCGTCCCTCTCGCCCGACGAGAAGGAGCTGGGCGTGCTCGTGGTGAACCTGGGCGCCGGGACGACCGGCTTGACGCTCTATCACGCGGGTGCCGTCAGGCACACGGCAGCCGTCGGATGGGGCGCCTCGAGCATCACGAACGACATCGCGGTTGGCCTCCGGGTTCCTCTGTCCAGAGGCGAGCGGCTCAAGAGGAGCGAGGGATGCGCCCTCGCCTCGGAGGCACCCGACGATCCGATCGAGCTGCCGACCGTGGGAGGACGACCTCCACGCGAGAGCTCGAGGCAGATGCTCGCTGCCATCATCGAGCCCCGCGTCCGTGAGATCTTCGAGCTTGCCGTGAACGAGCTCAGGAGCACCGAATACTCGTCGCGCGTTCCGGCCGGCGTCGTGCTGACCGGGGGAGGCGCGAGGCTTGAGCGCGTTTCCGAGGTCGCGGAGCAGGTGTTCGGCTCGTCCGCGCGGATAGGTCTTCCGGACAGGGTCTCCGGGAGCTTCGACGCGGTCGCCGACCCCGCGTACGCGGCCGCCGTTGGGACGGTCCTCTCGACGGCGACGGCGTCCGGCCGTGCTCGGTTCCGAGCCGACCGGCCTCTTGCGCAGACGGTTCAGAGAGTGAAGCAGCTGGTCGACCGGCTGTTGTAGTCGGTCGCCGGTCTCAGGTCTCAGGTCTCAGGTCTCAGGTCTCAGGTCTCAAGGCTCAAGTCCCAGGTCTTCCGCCGTGGAGAAGGAGTGACCGGAATGAGAAAGAACAAGAGGAAGAGCAGTGTGGCATCGAAGCGCGGATCCCGCGGGCGCAGCCCGGGATCGCAGGAGGTGAGCGGGATGAAGCTGCAGCTCGAGTTCGAGCCCGAGCAGACGGCGAAGATCAAGGTCATCGGAGTGGGTGGTGCGGGCGGCAACGCCGTCAACAGGATGATCGAGTCGGGCTTCACCGGCGTCGACTTCGTCGCCATCAACACCGACGCGCAGGCTCTCAACTGTTGCCTGGCGCCCGACCAGGTACAGGTCGGAAGAGAGCTCACGCACGGCCTCGGTTCGGGCGGAAACCCCGAGATCGGAAGGCGCGCCGCGGAAGAGGACGCCGAGGCCATCGCGGTGATGCTCAAGGGTGCCGACATGGTGTTCATCGCCGCGGGCATGGGTGGCGGCACGGGCACGGGTGGAGCGCCCATCGTGGCGAAGATGGCCAAGAACATGGGCGCTCTCGTCGTGGCGGTCGTGTCCAAGCCGTTCCTCTTCGAGGGCCAGTACAGGATGAGGCAGGCGGTCGATGGCCTCAAGCTCCTGCGCGACGAGGTCGACACCTCGATCGTGATACCGAACCAGCGTCTCCTGGCCGTCGCGAGCAAGGACACGCCGATTCGCGAGGCGTTCCGGATCGCGGACGACGTCCTGCTCCGCGCGACGAGGGGGGTCTCGGACCTCATCATGGTTCCGGGACTCGTCAACCTCGACTTCGCCGACGTGCGGTCGGTTATGACCGGGATGGGCGACGCGGTCATGGGGACAGGCATTGCGGGCGGCAAGAACCGCGCCGTCGAGTCGGCGCAGCAGGCCATCTCGAGCCCGCTTCTCGAGGATCAGAGCATCATCGGAGCCGCGGGTGTCCTCGTGAACGTCACGGGCGGCCCGGACCTCACTCTGCACGAGATCAACGAGGCCGCGATGATCATCAACGAAGCCATCGGGGCTGAGTCCAACATGATCTTCGGCGCGGTCATCGACGACAGCATGAAGGACGAAGTGATGATCACCGTCATCGCCACGGGCATCAACGGCGAGCGCAAGAAGGCGAGGCCCGAGGCACGCACGGAGCGCAGATCGGAGGCGCGCAGGCTCAAGCCCCGGCCGGTGACGCATGAGTCGCCGGTGACTCGCGAGCCGGAGCCGGCTCCCCGGAACCAGCTCGTCGCACGTTCGTCGCGCAAAGGCTCGAGGCGCGATCTGGAGATCCCGACGTTTCTGAGAAGGCAGATGGATTAGGTCGAGGAAGACAGAAGGACCGGGTTGAAGAAGGCAGATCGACTGGATCGCGTGAGGTGGATGCATCAGACCAACGGTCGCGGCGGGTCCCACCGTGTGGGCCCGCCCGGGAGACCGGACGAAGCCCCGTCGGCCGGCCGACAAGAAGGAGGCGCCAATGTCCCTCTTCACCAAGCTCTTCGGGCTCGGTGAGAGCGATCACTACAACAAGGGAATCGAATACTACAACCGCGGCGAATACGACAGGGCCGTGGTCGAGTTCGAGGAAGTGATCGCCACGATCAAGGACAAGTCCGACCCCTACTACCAGTTGGGCATGTTCTACGCGGCCGAGACACACGCACACTTGGGATTCTCCTTCTACAAGAAGGAGGACCTGTCCAAGGCGGAGGAGCAGTTCAAGAAGGCGATCGAAGAAAACGCCCGCTACCCCGACCTTCACTATCACCTCGGGGTCATCTACGAGAAGCAGGGGAGGCACGCGGAGGCGGTTGAGGCTCTGGGACACGCCGTGGAGATAAACCCCGAGTACATGGAGGCGTACTGCCAGCTCGCCATCTCGCTCTCCGAGTCCGGGAAACACGATGAGGCCATTGCGGCGTTCGAAAAGGCGACGAAGTTCGGGCTCTCGATCCCCACGCCTGATACCGCGCACATCTCCGAGGCGTGTGAGAAGCTACTGCAACCGCCCTACGGGGAGCTCAGGGAGGCAACCCTCGCCAAGGAGGAGTTCCGCACGCTTGTTAACGAGTCCATAACCGCCTACAACGGCGGCCGGCTCGACGAGGCCGTCGAGGGCTTCCGGAAGGCCGTGACGCTCAAGCCGTCGTATCCCGACATCCGCTGCAGACTGGCCATCGCGTACGGCGAGGCGGGCCGCTACGAAGATGCCGTGCGTGAGCTCGAAGAAGCTCTCGAGGTCAATCCCGGTTACGTCGACGCGCTCTTCTACCGCGGTGTCTATCTGCTCAAGCTCGGGAAGTACCGCAACGCGTGCGAGACGCTGAAGCGTGGCGTCGAACTCAAGCCCGACTACTGGGACCTCAAGTGCTATCTGGGCATCGCGTACTTCAAACGCGGCATGTTCGACGAGGCCAGGGCAGAGTTCACGCCGGTCGCCAGCTCGTGCCCTTGCTACGCTCTTGCGCACTACTACCTTGGGATGACCGACCTCGCGTCGGGCAGGACCGAGGAAGCCGTCAAGGCGTTCAGAATCGCTTTCGAGGACCCGAGATTCTGGAAGGACATGCCGGGCGAGTCCGCCGACATCATGCTCGAGAGCGGTGATTACGACGCCGCCGTCGAACGCTACCTCGCGGCGCTCAAGCAGCATCCCGACTACGCCGACCTGCACTGCGGCCTCGGGGTCGCGTACATGGCGAGGGGCAACTACACGGACGCCGAGAAGGAGCTCTCCCTGGCCATCGGGATCAACGACGGCTACGCCGAGGCCCACGCCTACCTCGGGCGCACGAAGGCGTGTCTCAACAGGGAGGAGGAGGCCATCTCGCATCTCGAGAAGGCGCTGACTCTCCGGCCGGGCTACGCGGATCTCCACCGTGAACTGGCGGACCGGTACATCGCGAGCGAGCGCTACAACGAGGCCATCGGAGAACTCGAGAGGGCCGTGGAGATAAACGCGAGCTTCGTCGAGGCCAGGCTCACACTCGGCCTCACCTACCGCCGGGTCGACAGGGCGGCGGAGGCGGACAGCCAGTTCAAGGAGGTTCTCCAGCTCGATCCCCGTAACCCGAACGCGCGGGCTCAGCTTTCCGACTGGACGCCCGGTCACCGGGAGCTCAGGAAGATGCACGCGTGAGAGACTCCCTCGCAGGCAGCGACAACGCCGGTGTGCGGAGCGAGGTGCACGTGTGAAGGCCACAATCGGGAGTCGCGGAGACGATAGCATGGAGCGTTCACTGCGCCGCGAGGTCTGGCTCACGAGCCGGCCCGACGCGGCGCAGGCGTCTTCTGACTCGCTCACGGTGGTCCTGTGCTATCCGGAGAGCTACGAGCTCGGGATGAGCAATCTGGGTTTCCATTCCGCGTTGCGTGGCTTCGCGGAGCACCCGGAAGTCCACTGCGAGCGGGCCTTTCTGGAGCGCGGCTCCGCGTCGCCGCTCCCCGCGGCGGGGCGTGGCGACGCCCACGGGGGCGCGAGCATCGAGACGGGGACGCCTCTTCGGGACTTCGACGTCGTGGCGTTCTCCGTCTCGTTCGAGGCCGACTTTCTGGGATTGGCCAGGCTGCTCTCGGAGTCGGGCATCCCGCTCCGATCCTCGGAGCGGGGGTGCTCAGATCC
>JAUWRQ010000171.1 GCA_030610515.1 Candidatus Eiseniibacteriota bacterium
CTCCGCTCCCTACCCCCCAACCGTCACGCGGTTCCTGCCCATGCGCTTGCTCTGCTTGAGCATCCCGCCGACGATCGAGAGGATCTCCGCCTCAGAGTCGCCCCACTTGGCGACGGCGGCCCCTATCGAGACCGATGCCGTCACGCGGCTCCCGTCCTCCAAGGGAAGGTGCGACGTCCCCACGAGCGACTGGAACCTGTGCGCGACCTTCGCGAGTTCCTTGCGGTCGACGTTCAGGACGAGCCCGAGAAACCTGCCGCTGTCCCAGTGACCGACCACGTCGAACGCGCGGCTGTTGTAGAGGAGCGTTTGGCCGACCATCCGGAGGACGTCGTCGCCGACGTCGCGACCGTGCCGGCGGTTGATCTCACCTAGGTGGTCGACGTCCATCAGGATGGCTCCGAACACCCGCCCGAACCGCTCGAGTTCCGCGACGCGCGTCTCCAGCTCGCGCTCGAGACACGCCTTGCTCGGAAGACCAGTGAGGTCGTCGAGCATCGACTTGCGCTCGAGTTCGTGCAGCCTCTCGATCCTGGCCATCGATGCGGAGTTGTCGGAGAACACCTCCACCGCACCCGTGATTCGTTTCTGCTCGTCCCGGATCGGGGCGATCCGGACGAGCACCGGGACGCGATGGCCCTTCTTGTGGTGGAGAAAGAGCTCTGCCTCTCGCCGCCTGCCGTCCTTGAGCGTCTTCGCGAGCGGGCACTCGCCCTTGCAGAGGTTGTGTCCCTCCGCATCAACGTGTTCGAGGATATCGTCCTGGCACAGGCTGCCTACGACCTCCTTGGCCTTGTAGCCCGAGAGCTTCTCGGCAGCCCTGTTCCAGTAGGTGATCCGGCGGTCCGGGTCCACGAGGTAGACACCATCGTAGAGGTGCTCGACGATGCCCTCGAAGAACGCTTCCTTCTTCATCGTGGCTCGCCTCCTCTCCCCGCGCCTGCCGCATTGTTATTGTACCACCGTTCATAAAGGAAATCAAGGAATCATTCCGGTAAAGTGCTGCAGTGTGGCAAGAGCTGGATCTCGGGGGCTCGCGTTGACGGCTCCCGCTCCAGGAAGCATACTTAGATTAGTAAGCTGCGTTTGGGTCCTCCGGAACTTCTGGCGCTCACGGACAGGCAACCATGTCTTCCGAGAGAACTCCCGCCCGCCGCAAGCTGGCATCCGCGACTGCGGCGAGCTCGCGGAGACGCACGACTCCAGTCTCGATTCTCCTGACGGCGGCGGCCCTGTCGGGCGCGACCTCGATCGTGTCCATCCGCCTCGCGAGTCCCTTCACGCTCGATGAGCCGCTCACCGTCCTCCTCCTCTTCTTCCTCCTCCCTGCTATCGTCATCGTCCTGAGCGGCCTTCGCTACCGCCTCCCCGGCCTTACGATCGCCGTCATGCAACCCGTCTCCTGGCTCGCCATCGTGCGGGGCACAGGGGACCCACTCGCCCTCTGGCTGCTCCCGGTGGGATGCGCATTCGCCGTGGTCGCGCTTGCCCGCACCGGCCGAGTCCGGGCAGGAAGGCTCGTCCCCTCAGTGGTCGTCGTGGCGTCGGTCGCGACCGTGCTGCTCACTTTCATGCCCGTCGCTCCGGCCGCCGGGACGCGTGCTGTCCTCATAGGCGTCGACGGTGCGTCATGGCAGTGCGTCGATGCCGCCATCGAGGGGCGCCACATGCCCAACTTCGAACGTCTGCTGGAGGACGGTCACCGCGCCAAACTCCGTTCGCTCCCCTCGATGTTCTCGCCGCAGGTCTGGAGCGCCATAGCCACGGGCTGCACGCCTGAGGTGAGCGGCGTCTACGGCTGGACCTCGTCCCAGAGCACCTTCCGGGTGGGGCGGTTCTGGGACCGGATGTGGGTCGACGGTCGTTCGGTCGGAACGTGCGGCTGGTACTTCACGTGGCCGCCACCTGACGCACTCTCCCCACGAGACTTCGTGACGCCGAGTACGCTGGCTCCGGACAGCCGCGCGTTCCCTTCGGAGTGCGCGTTCTTCTGGGAGCTGTGGGGGCTGGAGAGCGGTCGGCACGCGAGCAGCGTCCCCTACGGCTCAGTCGTCGGGGCTCTGCGGTGCGGCGTGCGCCTCTCGACTCTCCGCCGGGCGCTCGGTGTGCTCCTCGCCGGGCAGTCCGACGACCCACTGGCCATCGACCAGACCTGGAGAAAGCGAAAACTCTCCGCCTCGATACAGACCGACATGTTCTGCGAGTTGCTCCGGAGCCGGCAACCGGAACTCGGCGTGGTCCTCCTGAACCAGGTCGACAAGGTGAGCCATCTGTACTGGAAATACCGCCATCCGGAGGAGTTTCCGGACGTCGCCCCGGAGGATGCGGCGCGATTCGGCCGCGCGATCGAATACCTCTACGCGGAGGCCGACCGTTGCGTGGGCAAGATCATCGAGGCCATCCCGCCTGACGCGCACGTGATGATCGTCTCGGACCACGGGTTCCGTCCAGCGCTCCGGAAGGTCATGGGGCGCTTCTGCCGCATACGGACTGAGAACCTCCTGGATGCACTGGGTGTCCAGGACCGCGTTGTCGGATCGAACCTGGACCGCAAGGTCTACCTGGAGATGACCGCGACTGACGACAACGAGAGACGCGAACTCAGGGAGCGTCTCGCGCAAGTGCTCAGTTCTGCCCACATAAGGGGTGAAAAGAGGGGCTTCTTCGTGGTAGCGCAGGAAGGCGATCTGCTGCTGCTCGAGATCGCGTCGAGAAACGCCGTTCCGGCCGCCGCCCTCATCGTCGTGAACGGGCGCGAGTATCCGCTCCACACGCTCGTGGTGGTTCGGGAGGAGGCACGCTTCTCGGGCGAGCACGCGCCTGACGGCGTCTACCTGCTGGCAGGCCCAAGGGCGCCGTCCGCGACTCAGACCGACTCGCTTCACGTTCTGGACGTCGCCCCGACGATGGCTGCCATCCTCGACCTACCCATGTCGCCGCTCTGGACCGGGCGGCCCGCGTTCGAACCCGCCTCGCTCGGGGACGTACGCTACGCGGAGTACGCTCCTCCCGACGCCGTCGCGGAAACCCGCCGGCCAAGCGCGGATGACGCGCTCAAGAAAGCACTGAGGTCGCTCGGATACCTGGAGTAGCACTTCGCCACGACGGTTGGCGCACGCAGCATGCCTGAGGCATTCTCCATAAGTTCGGCGAATGCAACCAACGGCGGCGTGCTGCCCGACTCGGCGCTGGCTCGCCCGGACCCGTGCCGGGCACTCGTGTCAGACTTGCCTGAGACGCACCATTCAACCAGGACAGGTCGCCAACGGAGGTGCTCCGACATCACGGTCTCGCGCACCTACGACGGCCGCTTCTACCGTGGTCAGGCACTTGTGACGATCGTCGACCAAGACGGCACGCTGATGCCCGGCGCGACGGTCTCCGGCACCTTCAACGCGCCCAGCACGAAGGTCAGGTCCGGCTCGACGAACGCAAGCGGCGTGGCTACCATCACGAGCGACAAGACGAAGTTGCTGCCTGCCGACTGGTGTTTCTCAGTGACGGACGTGTCGCTCTCCGGCTACGATTACGACGCGGGCGGTTCGCCTGGACTTGCTCACGTCTCGCTCTAGAAGAACACGGAGAACCCTGCGTGCACACCGAGGATGCCCTTGTCGAAGTAGTCCGGTCTGGCTTCGTACCTCGCCTCCACAGACACGGCAGTGCTCTCTCTGATGAAAATCTTGAAGCCGAGATGCCCCTCAACGATCGCGTCGGTGTTGCTAAAGCCATCCCACTTCCACATGCTCTGTCCGATGCCAGCGCCCATATACGGCACGGCCGTGGAGGAGCCCACCGTGTAGAAATCGACCGTGAGCCACGCGTCAATCGTGCGTGTGTCTCCGTCGATCCCGGCGACCGCCAGACGGACGCCGCCCGAGAAGTAGTCCGTGAACAGCTTGTGGACACTCGCATCCACTTGGTAGATGGACTGGCTGCTGCCCGCCAGGTCCGCAATGAAGAGACCCGACGCCGCAACCTCCACCTGACCGGCTTCGACGGCGCACCAGGCCGTACCGGTCGGCGCCACGGCAGCCGCGAGCGCCGCAACAGCAATGAGCCATGCCCTCACCATCGTCTTCCTCCTCTCCTACTCACACTTCCCTGCGACCAACGGACGCCACGCGTTCCAGCGGCCTCCGCACACGCGGCCTCGCGCGTCCC
>JAUWRQ010000045.1 GCA_030610515.1 Candidatus Eiseniibacteriota bacterium
AGAAGCTCCGAGATAGGTTTCGTCTTCCAGACCTTCAACCTGTTGCCCAGGATGACGGCCTTCCAGAACGTGGAGTTGCCGCTCATCTACGGCAGGTCCGCGAGGGCGAGCCGCGCGGACCGCGTGTGGGACGTGCTGGACGCCGTGGGCCTCCGGGACCGCGCGCATCATCGTCCGAACGAGCTTTCGGGCGGTCAGCGGCAGCGGGTCGCGATCGCCAGAGCGCTCATCAACGGCCCGTCCATCATTCTGGCCGACGAACCGACAGGGAATCTCGACTCGACGACCGGTGAGGAGATCATGGTCATCTTCAGAGAACTCAACAACGCCGGAAACACGATCATCCTTGTGACGCACGAGCAGTACATCGCCGACCACGCCGCACGCGTCATCAAGCTGCTTGACGGGGTCGTCGCGAGCGACACGACCCGGTGAGCGCGCGTTTCCCCATTCGAGGCACAGGGCATGGAATTCGGTGAGACCGTCAGATCGTCGATCCGGACGTTGTGGTCGCACAAGATGCGCTCAGCGCTCACGATGCTCGGTATCGTGATCGGCACGGGCGCGCTCGTGGCGGTGATGTCGCTCGTCGCGGGTCTGAACCGCACGGTCGCCGCCCAGTTCCAGTCGGTCGGTACCGACATCATCTCCGTCAGCAGGTACCCGTGGGTCCAGGTCGGCGACCAGGAAGAATACCAGAACCGCGAGAGCATCACGGTCGAGGATTCTGAAGCCGTCGGTCGCCTCGCGTCCGTGGGACTCGTGGCCCCGAACATCCACACGCGGCGCAACATCTCGTACGAGGGCAACACCGTCCGCTTCACGCTCGTGAGCGGCACGACTCCGGAGTACGAGACGATCGACAATTTCGAAGTCGACGCCGGACGATTCATCACCGGCCTGGATGTAGACAGGCGCCGGAACTCGGTCGTCATAGGTTCCGACATCAGGGAAGAGCTTTTCGAACTGCGCGACCCCATCGGGAAGGGCGTTCGCATCGGAGGGCAGCGCTTCACCGTCGTCGGAGTGCTCAAGGAGAAGGGCGACATTCTCGGCAGCAGCCTGGACAGCTTGGTGCTCATACCATTCACCACGTTCGAGAAGGCCTTCGGTCACAGGCGCTCGGTCGTCATCGACTGTCAGCCCGCCGAGGGCGTGTCGATGGAACGAACGATCGACGACATACGCCAGCTCATGCGCGTTCGGCGCAGGGTCCCGAGAAACGAGCCCGACGACTTCGCCATCAACACCCAGGATGACCTGACGTCGTTCTACAACCGGCTGACGGGCGTGCTCTACCTGGCCATGGTCGGCATCGTCGCCCTGGCGCTCCTCGTGGGCGGGATAGGCGTGATGAACGTCATGCTCGTTTCCGTGGCTGAGCGAACGAAGGAGATCGGCGTCCGAAAGGCCATCGGCGCGCGCCGCTCAGACATCACGACGCAGTTCCTGGTCGAGTCGATCTTCCTGACGTTTCTCGGAGGCATCATTGGGATACTCGGCGGAGGAGGCCTCGGGTTCCTCGTCGGCAAGCTGACTCCGCTTCCGGCTGCTGTCACCCCGACGGCCGTGGCGCTGGCTGCGGCGTTCGCACTCGTTACGGGGCTCCTCTTCGGCGTCTACCCGGCCTCGCGCGCGGGGCGCCTGAGACCGATAGAAGCTCTGAGGTACGAATGAGCGAGAGTTCCACGAAGCTCAAGAAGCTGCGATGGATCGCTTCGACCGCGGGTGGCGTTCCCTCGAATCGCCTCATGGAGAGCGTGTTCGCGGCGTTCGCCGCTATTCGGGCGAACAAGATGCGCTCGCTCCTCACGGCGCTCGGGATCATGATCGGCGTCATGAACGTTGTCGCCATGGTCTCGCTCATCTCGGGCGTCAACGCGAGCGTCATGGACGTTTTTCGCCAGATGGGGACGAACACGTTCACCGCAACCAAGATGCCGGTGAGCAACATCGACTACTCGCAGTACCTCGAGTACCTGCGAAGACCCGACTTCACGTATCGCGACGCCGAGACCATAGAGAAGCTATGTCCCTCCGTCATAGCCGTCTCGCCCCAGGCGATCGTCGCCAAGAAGATCAAGCACGGCGGCGAGTCCACGAGAGAGATCTACATCCTCGGTGTCACTCCCGAGTTCCAGTACGTGTCCGACAGCGGCGTGGGCGACGGGCGCTTCTTCGCGTGGCCCGAGTCGGACCGGAAAAAGCAGGTCGTCGTTCTCGGCCATCCCATCAAGGAGCATCTCTTTCCCGGGTCCGACGCGATCGGCGAGCACGTCCTGATCGGAGGCAGGCGCTTCCGCGTCGTGGGCGTCATGGAGCCGGCGGGGGAGATGTTCGGGCAGAGCCTGGACGACTACGCCATCGTTCCGTTCAAGACCCTGAACAAAGTCTTCGGGGCACGGCTCACGACCAGGCTTGCGATGAAGGCTCGAAGCGGCGAGGAGATCGACGTCGCAATGGAGCAGGTCGAGCGGGTGCTCCGCCAGCGCAGGGGCCTGCGCCCCGGCGAACCGAACAATTTCGAGATCGTGACGCAGTCCCAGCTCGTCGAGATGTACGAGAGCTTGACGAGCGTGACGTGGATAGTCATGATAGGCATATCTGCCATCGCCCTCGTGGTCGGTGGTGTGGGCATCATGAACATCATGCTGGTCTCCGTGACGGAGCGCACCCGGGAGATCGGCATCAGGAAGGCAGTGGGGGCCAGATCTCGCGACGTGGCCACGCAATTCCTTGTCGAGGCCGCCGTGCTGTCGGGGATCGGCGGTCTCTTCGGGCTCCTGGCCGCCTTAGGCATTGGAGCCGTGATAGAGAGGGCGACGCCCCTCCCGGCAACGCTCGAACCCTGGTCGGTGGTCGTGGCACTTGGCGTTTCGATCGGAGTCGGCGTTTTCTTCGGCCTTTTCCCGGCGTCCAAGGCCGCTAAGCTGGATCCCATCGTGGCTCTCCGATACGAGTAGCGACGTTCGAAGATGGTTCCGATACGGCTCCCCCCTCGAGGTACCTATCATGAGTTCCCGCACGACGCGGTTCCTCACGATCTTGCCCGTCGCAGTCGTTCTCCTGACCGCGGTCGTCGCGCCCGGACAGATGATGGACATGGGGTCTGCCCCGAGTCTGGGCGGCATCCGGTTCGCGGCCGACGCGTGGGCGACGCCCGTGCTCTCCGGTGACGGCACGGTCGTCGTGTCGTACGCGGTCGCGTATGACGAACTCCTCTTCCTCAAGCACGAAGCCCTGTTCCGCGCGCGCTACGAGGTCACGGCCATCCTCTACGACGAGGATGGCAAACAGGTGACGGGCGACTCCTGGAGGCGCGAGGTCCACGTCGACGAGTACAGGAAGACCAACTCCCGACGCCTGACGGTGAGAGAGGAACTCGACCTCAAGGCCGGTACCGGCCGGTACCGGCTCAAGGTCGAGCTCAGGAGCCTCGACACCCGGTCGACGGGGGTCGTCGAGACGATGGTGGAGGTGCCGGAGATCTCGCACGACGGGGTCACGCTCGGGACGATCATCTTCGAGCACGAAGTCGGTGCGGATCTGTCGGCGGTCCTGAACCCCGCGCGCGAGTACGGCGAGGACGATCCCATCGTTCGACTTCGCGTCCCCGTCTACGCCGCCCCGGGGCTCGCGTACGAACTCGACGTCGCCATCGAGACGACCGACGGGCACGTCCAGAAGAGCCTCACGGACACCATCGCGCAGTCCGCGTTCCTCACGGAACACTTGAGATCGTTCAGCGTGCTCGACCTCGAGGTCGGCAACTACTTCGCACGCGTGAGAGTCAGCCCCCTCTCCGACAACGATCGCGTCGTGAAGCGGGCCAGGTTCCGCGTCGTCACGTCGCCGAAGAGCTGGGGACAGGACTTCGAGAAGATGATCGCGCAGATCAGCTACGTGGCGACTCGCGACGACGTCGAACGGCTGCTCGACGCGCCCCCGGAGCGGCGCGACGACGCGTGGGAGGCTTTCTGGGCCCGCAACGATCCGGATCCCGCGACGGAATGGAACGAGTTCAAGGACGAGTTCCTTCGAAGGCTGGGCGAGGCGAATCTGCGGTTCAGATCCATCGTCGCGGGTTGGCAGACCGACATGGGCCGGATCTACATTCAGCACGGCGAGCCTGACGACATCGACGCCCAGCCGATCGGTCGCCTGCTCAACTCCTGGGAAACCTGGTACTACTACGAGGAACACACGAAGTTCATCTTCGTCGACCGTGAGGGATTCGGAGAGTACAGACTGGTGGAGACCTCGCGCATCTGATCGATCTCTGACCGGGCGGCTCTTCGTCAGGATCTCGCGCATCAGACCGATGTCACGTCGGATGACTCTTCGCCGAGACCTTGCGCCTGCTGCAAGTCACTGTTCGGACCATTCTCCATCGGGAGCCGACATGAACACCGACCGGTTCGTTGTGATCGGGCGCATTCGGACGATGGTGAGTCCGGGCGGCCGCGCCGACTGGATGCTGGTGGTCGGCGGGGAGATCGCCTCGCTCGGTGAGGGCCCCGTTCCGCCCGAGCTGTCAGACGCTCCGGTGCTCGACCTCGGCTCCGGTACGGTCCTTCCGGCCCTGCACGACGCCCACGTCCATCTCCTGAGCTCGGGACTCACGGAGATGACGGTCGACGTGAGCCGGGCGCAAACCATGGATGACGTGTTCGCCATCATGGCCGACGCCGCCCGTTCGTTTGAGGGGACGATCCTCCGCGCGCACTCGTTCGACCCCGATCTCCTTCCGGAGGGGCGCTACCCGACGGCGCTCGAGCTGGACGCGATCTCGACCGAGTTTCCCATCTACGTGAGACGCCGCGACGGCCACAGCTCGATCGCCAGCACGAGCGCGCTCGCGTTCCTCGACGTTCCGCTGGACGCACCGGGCGTCGAGCTCGAAGGTGGGAGTCCGACCGGTGTCCTGCGAGCGGAGGCGCACGCACGCGCCGCCACGCGTTCGGGCGAGCTCCTCACCGACGAGGAGCGGGTGCGCGCTTACCACCTCGCCGCTCGCCGCGCGGCATCGAGGGGAGTGGGCATCGTCCACTCGCTGGTAGGCGCGACCGACCCCGGCGATCGCGACCGCGACGTCGAGCTGTTGCTGGGGGTCTCCGGAGAACTCGCGGTCGACGTGGTCGTCTATCCGCAGACGCTCGACGTCGACCGTGTCGTGGCGCTCGGGCTCCCGAGGATCGGCGGCTGCATACTGCTGGACGGCTCGTTCAGCTCCGGCACGGCGGCTCTCGACGAGCCGTACGCGGACGGCCGCGGGCGAGGCAGTCTCTACTACAGCGACGACGAGCTCACGGGCTTCTTCAGGAAGGCGCACGGGCGGGGGCTTCAGATAGCCGTTCACGCCATCGGTGGGCGCGCGATCTCGCAGGCGATCCGTTGCCACGCTGCCGCGTGCGGTACAGAGGCCGGCGAGGCGCGCCACCGGGTGGAACACTGCGAGCTGCCTACGTCTTCCCACCTTTCCGAGATGCGGAGGCTCGGCATCTCGGCCTGCGTTCAGCCGACGTTTGAACACCTCTGGGGTGGCCCTGGAGGGATGTACGAACGCAGGCTCGGCGCCGATCGCATGCGGCGCTCCAATCCCTTCCGCACCATGCTCGCCTCGGGGGTCCGACTGGCGGGTGGCTCCGATTCGTACGTGACTCCGCTCGATTCCCTCCTGGGAATCCACTCGGCGGTCAATCGCCCGAATCCCTCGGAGCAGCTGTCGGTCTTCGACGCGGTGTCGCTCTTCACGAGCGGCGCCGCGTGGTTCTCGTTCGACGAGAAAAAGCGGGGGACGCTCGAGGTGGGCAAAGAGGCGAGCTTCGTGGTGCTCGGGGACGACCCGTTCGAGGTGGCTCCCTCGAGCATCGAGAGCATCGATGCTACGGCGCTCTATCTGAGGGGACGGATCGTAGACGCCGGCGCGGACGCCTGAAGCGCGGGGGACGCCCCGGCGTCGGATGAACGTGGCGGTCGGCAGTCGGAGGGTCCGATCCTAGGATCGGTCGGAGAAGAAGCGCGCGTGCAGATCCTGCACCAGAGGCTCTCCCCAGCGTCGGGGAAGAGCGACGGCGACCGCCCTGGCGCTCGATGAGATCGCCGACACGGGACATCCGGCCTCGGAAGCCGTGCCGACGACCGCCGCGAGCGTCTCGCCGGAGCCGGCTTCGGGACCCACGACGCAGATGAGACTCACGGGCCTGGCACCCGGAAGCCCGTCGAGCTCGACCGCCGCGACGGTCGCCTCACTTCTTCCGGCCACGAAGCGCACCGCGGGACCGTACGAGGCGAGCGCCTCCGCGGCGCCCGACGAACCGGCCGCTCCGACCTCGACAAGCGAGGCTTCCCGAAGAAGCGACAGCCCTACTACCGGGCGCTCAGGGGTTCTCGGCTTCTCGAGGACGATCGTTCCCGGCGTCGTGTCGGTCGACGATCCGACGGCGAGCGCTATGCCTTCGCGCTCGGCGAATCTGATCGCCTCCTCCTTGAGGACGGTGGCGCCGAAGCGCGCCAGTTCCGCCATGTCGTCGTACCGGATCTCCTCTATGAGCCCGGCGCCCTTGACGATCCGGGGGTCGGCCGTGTGGACACCGTTCACGTCGGTGAGGATCTCGCAACGTTCCGCGTTCAGGGCGGCCGCGAGAACGACGGCCGTCGTGTCCGACCCGCCGCGCCCGAGCGTCGTGACCTCCTTCTCGGTGCTGACGCCCTGGAAGCCACCGACCACCACGACCGTGCCCTTCTCGAGTTCGCTGACGAGCCTGTGGGGTCGCACCTCCAATATGCGGGCGTCGGTGTGGCGGGTGTCCGTGATGATGCCGACCTGCGAACCGGTGAACGACACGGCCCTGCAGCCGAGGGAGTTGAGCGCGATGGCCAGGAGCGACATGGATATCCTCTCGCCGGCCGTGACCAGCATGTCGAGCTCGCGCTGCGCGGGTTCGGGGGTTATCGTCCTCGCCTCGCTCAGGAGGGAATCGGTTGTTCCGCCCTGCGCCGATACGACGACAACAACGTCGTTCCCTTCCTGCCGGAGCTGAGCGACGCGCGCGGCCACCTGCATGACCTTGTCACGGCAGTCGACCGACGTCCCGCCGTACTTCTGAACCACGATCGGCATCTTCGCTCCTTGGAGAACCTCAGATAGCCACCGTCTACCACATACCGGCTGACGGGTCAACGAAGCGGTTGCTTCGCCGCGCTGTTGACAGGTCGGCGCCGGCACGGCTACGCTTCGGGTGCGGGATCA
>JAUWRQ010000192.1 GCA_030610515.1 Candidatus Eiseniibacteriota bacterium
ATAATGCGCGTTGCTCACCGTTTCGCGTGAGGGCTCTCACACCGACCAGAGAGAAGCTCCAGCGAACAGACTGCCACAACGGGTCGCGCACGGCAACCCCGCGCACCCGTCCAACCCGAAAGGAGGGGCTATCGAGCGATCCCTTTGACACTCGCTGGTGACACGTGTTGACAGATCTTCTCTCCATTGGGAGGCAGACAATGAAGCTCGTTACCACCGTTCTTGTTCTTCTTCTCGCCGTCGCAGTTGCGGCTCTCGCAACCGTTCCCGTCACCAACGTCTACGAAGAGAAGAAGCTGACTCCGCACCCGGCGCCCGGCGACGGACGCGAGGGCGGCGAGACGATCGCCACGGCGTGGGCCATCCTGTCCCTGCCGTACGACGACACCGGCGATACCTCCGACAACATCGACGACTACGACGAGGTGTGCCCCTACACCGGCTCCACGTCGCCCGACGTCGTGTATGTCTACACGGCTCCGTACGACATGACGGTCGACATCCACACCTGCAACTCGCTCTATGACACCAAGCTCTACGTGTACGAGAACATGTACACGCCGGGGACTCCCTACGCCTGCAACGACGACAACGCCTCATGCCCCGGCCCAGCGTACAGGTCGTGGATCGAGGGTCTCTACCTCACAGGCGGCAACAACTACTACATCGTCGTCGACGGCTACGGAGGCGACGCCGGCCCGTACGAGTTCCACATGTACGAGGTAATGCCTCCGATCCCGTGCACGCCGCTCTGCCCGTCCGGCGCCTTCCATGAAGGCGAGCCCACGTGCTACCCGGACTACGACGACGTGTACAACGGCGGCTGCAACTCCACTCCTCCGGTCTTCCAGACGATCCCGGCGGCAGCCGTGCTCACCATCTGCGGCGAGAGCGGCGTCTTCCCGTTCGGCACATCGACCTACCGCGACACGGACTGGTACGAGGTCACGCTGACCGAGGACCGTCAGGTCACGCTGACCATGTGCTCCTCGTTCCCGAGCCTGTTCGGGTTCCTCGACGCTTCGCTAGGCTGCGGCGCTCCCGTGTTCTACGCCTACACGACCGGCGATGCGTTCTTCCTCAAGGAGCTCTCGGCGTTCCTGACCGCCGGCCCGTGGTGGATCTTCGTCTCGACGGCCGACTGGGGCAACTACCCCTGCGGCAGCGAGTACGTGCTCGAGGTCGAGGGCACGGCGTACTCACCCGTCGAGGACGCGACCTGGACGACGATCAAGGCCCTGTACCGCTAGCCCTGACGTAGGTCGCACAAAGATTCGAGATGCAAGGGAGCACCCCGTTCGAACGAGCGGGGTGCTCTTCTGTGCAGGTCGCGTGAATCTCGAGGTTCCGCGAACGCTCTTCCTCGTTGCAGTCCCAGCGGTAGTGTCCACCGTCTCGTGGGATTCGCCGAGGCATGGTCCCGGCGGTGTCCTTGCCTCATCACAGATGTTGTGATATGATAGTGAATGGAGGTCCGGTGCCCCTCGGTGCCGGATCGGCGTACGATCCCCCCGGGGTAGGCTACTGGAAGGAGCTCTCGCATGACCCGCACTCCCCGCGCCCGTGCGGCCCTCGTGGCTCTGACATTCATCGCGATCGTCCCGCTCGTTACTGCGGCCCAGATCCCAAGTTCCTATGACCTCAGGGACGTCGAGGGTGAAGACTATGTGACGTCGGTCAAGAGTCAGACCGGTGGCACCTGCTGGACTCACGGCGCCATGGCCGCGATGGAGGGCAATCTCCTCACGACCGGCGCGTGGGCCGGCGGCGGCGAGCCGGGAGAGCCGAACCTCGCGGAATACCACCTGGACTGGTGGAACGGCTTCAACCAGCACCACAACGACGACATAGACCCGCCGAGCGGATTCGGTCTCGAGGTTCATCAGGGAGGCGACTACCTCGTCACCTCCGCGTATCTGACGCGTGGCGAGGGCGCCGTCCGTGATGAGGACGGCCAATCGTACACCAATCCCCCGCCTCGCTCGGACCCCGACTGGCACTACTACTACCCGAGGCACCTGGAGTGGTACGTCGCCGAGTCGGACCTCTCGAACATCGATGTGATCAAGCAGGCGGTCATGGACTACGGCGTGATGGGCACGTGCCTGGCGTACGACGGTTCCTTCATGTCCAACTTCGTCCACTACCAGCCGCCGGAAAGCTCCATGCTCCCCAACCACGCCGTCGCCATCGTGGGGTGGGACGACGCAAAGGTCACGCAGGCGCCCAACCCCGGCGCCTGGCTCATCAAGAACAGCTGGGGTTCCGACTGGGGTGAGGACGGGTACTTCTGGATCTCTTACTACGACAAGTGGTGCTGCCAGGAGCCCTTCATGGGCGCGGTGTCGTTCATCGACGTGGAGCCCATGAGCTACGATCACGTCTACTACCACGACTACCACGGATGGCGGGAGACCAAGACCGACGTGACGGAAGCGTTCAACGCCTTCACCGCCCAGGGCGGCGAGTTCCTCAGGGCGGTGAGCCTTTTCACCGCGGCGAACGACGTCGGCTACTCTATCGAGATCTACGACAGGTTCGAAGGTGGAGAGGTCCTGGACCTCCTTGCTTCGCAGTCAGGGAGCTTCGAGTTCCGGGGCTTCCACACGGTCGACCTGGCCTCCCCCGTCATCGTGACCGAGGGCGACGATTTCTATGTCTACGTCCACCTCTCGGATGGGGGTCATCCCTACGACATGACGTCGGACGTTCCGGTACTTCTTGGCGCAAGTTACCGCGTGATCGTCGAGTCTGCGGCTGCCGCCGGCGAGAGCTACTACAGGGACGGCGGGGTGTGGACCGACCTCACGACGTTCGAACCGACCGCCAACTTCTGCATCAAGGCCCTGACGAACGACGCGGGTCTCCACGTCACTCCAACCGGCGACGCGACGTCGGAGGGCCCGGTCGGAGGTCCGTTCGACCCCGCGGGAGCGAGTTACGAAATGGAGTACGAGGGCGGCGCCGTGGATTATGAGGTCACCGTCGACGCGTGGATCACGTGGCTCACGCTCTCCGGTGACACGGGCGGCACCCTGCCCGAGGGCGCCACGGGCGAGGTATTCGTCGACCTGAACGCCAACGCCGACGAGCTTTCGCAGGGCGCTCACACCGCCACCGTCTACTTCACCGACCTGTCGAACCACCTCGGCGACACCACCCGCGAGTTCAGGGTCTTCGTCGGCGACCGGACGCTCCGACACCAGTGGACGCTCGACACGGACCCAGGATGGACCACGGAAGGCGACTGGGCGTACGGCCAGCCGACCGGCGGTGGAGGTGAGTACGGCGAACCCGATCCCACGAGCGGCTACACCGGCGCCAACGTCTACGGCTACAACTTGAGCGGCGACTACCCGAACTGGCTCGGCGAGACGCACCTCACGACGGACGCCATCGACTGCTCCGGCCTCTCCGGCGTCTCTCTGCGGTTCTGGAGATGGCTCGGCGTTGAGCAGGCGATCTACGACCACGCCTACGTACGAGTCAGCAACGATGGGAGCACCTGGGCAACCGTCTGGGAGAACGTGGACACGATCGCGGACGCGGCTTGGACCCAGATGGACATCGACATCTCGTCCGTGGCGGACAACGAGGAGACGGTTTACGTTCGTTGGACCATGGGTGAGACGGACGGTGGGTGGAGATACTGCGGGTGGAACATCGATGACATCGAGACATGGGCGCTCGACTTCGCCGACAGCGGCGTCGATGAGAGCGACGCTCTCACATCGCCCAGACTCGACCCGGTTCGGCCGAACCCCTTCAACCCAGCGGCCACCATATCGTTCACGCTACCCGAAGCGGGAACGGCAAGACTCGCCGTGTACGACGCGTCCGGGCGCCTGGTCTCGGTGTTGGCCGACGGACCGCACGACGCGGGCCCGCACAAGCTCACGTGGCGCGGCAAAGACGAACGCGGCAACGACGTCGGGTCCGGCGTC
>JAUWRQ010000297.1 GCA_030610515.1 Candidatus Eiseniibacteriota bacterium
ACTTCGACTCGCCGCCGCCCATCGGATGGTCTACTGGGTTCATGGCGACGCCGCGCACCTTCGTGCGACGTCCGAGCCAGCGGGAACGCCCCGCCTTGCCGAGAACGATGCCCTCGTGCTCGAGGTTTCCGACCTGCCCCAGTGTCGCGTAGCACTCGGCGTCGACAAGTCTCACTTCGCCCGAGGGAAGACGCACGTGAGCGTGCTTGCCTTCCCTGGCCATGAGCTGCGCGGCCGTCCCCGCGCTTCTGACCAGCCTGCCGCCCGCACCCCGCCTGAGCTCGATGTTGTGGATCGTCATGCCCAGCGGTATCTTCCGTAGCGGCAGCGCGTTCCCCGCCTTCACCTCCGCACTCTCACCCGCCATGACGGTGTCGCCGACGCCCAGCTTGTCCGGCGCCAGGATGTAGCGCTTCTCACCGTCCTCGTAGTGCAGAAGGGCGATCCTGGCCGACCGGTTCGGGTCGTACTCGATCGCCGCCACGCGGGCCACGGTGCCGCGCTTGCTGCGCTTGAAGTCGATGATCCTGTACATCCGCTTGTGACCGCCACCCCTGTGTCGCACGGTCATCCTGCCCTGGTTGTTCCGTCCTCCCGAGCTCTTGATCGGGACAAGCAGGGTCTTCTCGGGCTTCTTCTTCGTCAGATCTTTGAAGGAAGAGACCGTTTTGTACCGCAGCGTCGGGGTCGTCGGTCTGAACCTCTTCACGGCCATCTCACATACTCCCGCCTGAGCACGCAGGAAAGCTAGGCATGCTCGAAGAACTCAATGGTCTGCCCTTCTTTCAGCGTCACGATCGCCTTCTTCCACGACGCGCGCCTGCCCTCGAACCGCCCGAGTCTCTTCACCTTGCCGCGAACCGACATCGTCCGCACGTCGGTCACCACGACGTCGAAGAGCTCCTCCACGGCACCTCTTATCTCGATCTTGTTCGCGTCCCTGGCCACCTTGAAGAAGACCTCGTTCGAAGTCTCCCTCATGCGCGCCGTCTTCTCAGTGACGACCGGCTCCAGGATCACCGTTCTCGGATCGCGCTTCATTCCCCGAACACCTCCTCCACCGTACCCAAGGCGCTCTGCGTCATGACGATGGTCTCGGCCCTCAACAGGTGGTAGGTCGTGAGCTCCCTAGCGAGCGTCACTGAGAGGTACGGGATGTTCCTCGCCGACAGGAAGAGCTCCTTGCTCCCCTCACGAATCACCAGGAGCGTCCGCTCCCCGCCCACGCCTATGGCCGACAGGAGAGAAGCCATCTCCTTGGTGCTCACCTTGTCGAGCTCGAAGTTCTCCACAACCTTGATGCCATCGGCGTTCGCCTTGGACGAGAGCGCCGACCGAAGGGCCAAACGCTTGATCATCTTCGGCAGCGACTTACCCATGTTCCTGGGCTTCGGTGCGAAGGTCACACCGCCGCCTCTCCAGTGCGGCACGCGCGTGGAGCCGCTCCTCGCCCGCCCTGTTCCCTTCTGCCGCCACGGCTTGCGCCCACCGCCGCGAACCTCGGCGCGCGTCTTCTTGCTCGCCGTGCCCGTGTGCTGGTTGGCAAGATAGGCGTCGACGGCCTGGTGCATGACGGCGACGTTCGGCTCCACGCCGAACAGATACGCCGAAAGCGCCACCTCGCCGCTCTTCTCGCCGCCCTTCGTCAGTACTGTTATCGTGTTAGCAACCATTTTGCTCAAGCCTCACTCGTAGTCCTGAAGCTGTCCGGCGGTCTACTCGCCGGTCTCGCTCCTCTTCCTGATCAGCACGAGACCGTTGTTGGCACCGGGGACGGCTCCTCTGATGAGGAGCAGGCTCTTGTCCCCGTCGACCTCGACTACGGACAGCCTCTTCACGGTTACGCGCTGACCGCCCATCCGCCCCGGAAGCTTCCTGCCCTTCCACACCTTGGCAGGCGACGCACTCTGACCGATCGAACCCGGCCTTCTGCGGTTTCTGTTGCCGTGGGTCCTACGGCCGATCTTCTTGTTGTGCCGTCTCACGTTCCCCTGGAACCCGCGCCCCTTCGACCATCCCGTCACGTCGACCGCCTCGCCCGGCTCGAAGATGTCCGCGGTCACCTGCTGTCCGACCTCGTAGCTTCCGGGGTCGGAGACACGGAACTCACGCAGCTCCCTGCGGGGAGCAAGCTTGACCGCCGCAAACTGGCCCAAGACGGGCTTCGTCAGTACCTTGCGTCGCGCCTTCTCGAACCCAAGCTGGACGCCCTCGTAACCGTCCCGCTCCATGGTCCGTACCCGGGTGACGACGCACGGTCCCGCCTCGACGACGGTCACGGGCACTGCCGTTCCGTCCTCAGCGAAGACGCGCGTCATGCCGAGCTTCCTGCCAATGATCCCCGTCATGCTCTTACCTCTCCCTGACTCCGTCGTCCGGGGCGTCCTTCCGCCGCGGCCGAGTCATCCTTCGCCCCGCTTGTCACTTCCTACTCGACCTTGATCGAGATGTCCACGCCGCCGGGGAGATCAAGCTCCATGAGGGCGTCGAGCGTCTTCTGGGTCGAGTTGGTGATGTCGATCAGCCGCTTGTGAGTCCTGATCTCGAACTGCTCGCGAGACTTCTTGTCGATGTGCGGCGACCGCAGGACCGTGTAAAGCCTTCTCTTCGTAGGAAGGGGTATCGGTCCGGATATCATGCCACCCGTCTCCCTCACGACACGGACGATCTCCGCCGCGGACTGATCCAGCGTGGCGTGCTCATAGGCCATCAGACGAATACGGATTCTCTGGCCGGCCACGTGCTCCTCCTTACTCGATAATCTTTGTGATGGTGCCGGCGCCGACGGTCCTGCCGCCTTCGCGGATCGCGAACCGGAGCCCCTCTTCCATCGCGATGGGCGTGATCAGCTCGATCAGAAGCTCCACGTTGTCGCCGGGCATCACCA
>JAUWRQ010000326.1 GCA_030610515.1 Candidatus Eiseniibacteriota bacterium
ACTCCAGAGCGAGCATCACGGCATCGTCCCAAGGCTGGACGTTGTCGGGGGCGTAGAGCGCGACGGCAGGGGCCTTCTCGAGGAGAACGACCTCCATGTTCTCCTCCTCTATCTGCCGGTAGATCTGGGCTAGCATGGCCCCGTCGGGCTCTTCCCACGCGACACCGCGGTACCTGCACTCCGACCGCACATCGTCTAGCCCGTCCATGATCAGAAAAGACCCGCTGCGGTAGTTCAATAACCACTCGACGCGGTATCCTCTCTCAAGCGCCCAGTACGCGACGCCGTACGACTTGAGATGGTCGGTCTGTGTAAGATCCATGGGGACCAGGACCACGGCGTGCGCGCTCGCGCTCGCGAGCAGAAACGTCGCGACGCAGAGGGTCGAAACAACAAGCGCAACACGGGTTCGTCTCACTCCGGGGCTCCCTCCTGCCGTCTCAGCCCGTCAAGCTTACGCCTGGCCTCGCCCGAGAGGATGTTCGGCGGAAGATCCTCGAGGATGGCGAGATACACGTCCATGGCTTCGCTCGTCCGTCCCATCTTCACGGAGAGAAGGTCGCCGGTCCTCATCATGGCCTCCGCACGGGCGGTGATCGCCTCGGTACCCTTGACGATGCGTTCGTAGTACGAGATGGCCCGCCTTGGTTCGTCCGCCGCCGTCGCGGCCGCGCCGAGCAGGAGGAGCGCTTCCGCTTCTACGGCCTCGCCTGTGTGCTTGTTCGAGAGCAGCTCAAGCAGCTCGCGCGACGACTCGTCGTCGCCCCTTATCCTGGCCGCGTGTGCATCCGCCAGGAGATTGACCGGCTCGTCGTCGCCGGCCTCATCTGCATTGGCGATCACCAACATGAGACGGAGTGCGTCGTTGACGAGAACTCCGGCCGCGTCCTCCTCGACCATTGCTCTGAATTCCTCGACCGCCCTGGTGTGGTCGTGCTTCAGGAAGGATATGAAACCCAGCGCGAACATCGCACTCTCGCGGATATCGTCGGGCACACCCTCGCGGGTTAACCCTGTTGATCGCTCGTGCGCCTCGTCGAGCCGGCCCTGCTTCATGTAGGCGTCCACTTCGATGAGAATCGCCTCGTCGTTCATCCTGAGTGCCCGATCTCCGAACCGCTCGCGGAGTTCCGCGACCGTTGCGAGTGCGGCCCCCGGATCTTTGAGCACGTCCAATTCGACCTTCGCCGCCTCGAAGAGCGCCTGGGCTCCTCTGGACGAACCCTCGAACGCGCGCGCCACGGACCGAAGCTCGAGGACCGCTCCCGCGGGGTCGCCCATCTCCGCGAGGATACGCGCGGCGGCGGTGCCCGCCCGCGCCGCGCTCGCCGTGCCGGGGTGGCGCTCGACCACCATAAGATAGGCCTCGCGCGCGCGCGCGCTGAACCCCTCGTCCCCGAGTATCATGGCGTATTCCAGCAGCTCCGAACCATGACCTCCAGCGACCTCGTCCGCCCGGAGGAAGGTCCTTAGCGCACGCTTGGGCAGGTCCAGCACGAGGTAGACGCTGCCGGCGAGGCCAAGCTCACCCACCGTCGCTCCATCTGCGGCTGCTATCGTCGCCATCTTTGCGCGGACGTCGCCTTGTTCGGCTCCTTCATCCAACATGAGCTCTATGCGATTGGTTGCCCATGACACGGCGCCGCCGTGGTTGTTGACGGTAATGACGCACTCGTCGATCGCAGAGTCGAAGTCACCGAGAGCGATGTGGGCGGAAGTGAGCTCCTGGCTGAAGAGCGATCCGCTCCGAAACGCGTCCCGACCGGACATGAACGTCTCGAGGGACTGCTCGAACATCCCGTGCCTGATCTCAAGCGCTCCGATTTCAGAGTAGCTGCCCGCGTCGGCCGGACCGTCCGCGAGCACGCCCAACCAGAGCTCGTGCGCGCGGTCATGGTTGCCCACCTTCGCGTGGGCCCGGCCCAGCTCCATCTTCAATTGGGTCTCGTGCGGCCGCTCTTCGAGCTTGCGCTCTAGCATAGGTATCAGGATCTCCTCCATACCGCCGGACGAGTAGATCCGCACCAGTCCCCAGAATGCGCGATCGTTGTCTGGATTCTCCTGGAGGAGCTCCGTGTATATCTGTATCGCCTCGTCGACCGCTCCGACCGCGGCCGCCTGCCGCGCGCGCTGGACTTCTCTCTCATCGGAAGGATCGTCCTCCGTGACGGCGGCCAGGACACCGTCAGATGTCCCCAGTGCCAACGTCAGTACAAGAGCGAACGCGACGATGCGCGAGATCCTGATCACCGGCATCATGGCGTCACCCCCTCCTCGCCCGCGACATCGGTCGTGAGCGCATGGAAGTAGGCACGTATCAGCTCCCGGTACTCGGAAGGGTAACCGCGCTGCATCGCCCTCAACAAGTCCTCCCGAAGCTCCTGCCGCACCCGCTCGATATCTCCTGGCAGCTCACCGGGCCCGGACCGCACGTACCGGTCCGCGGTCTCGGAGGTCCGCTCGCGTGTGTAGTCGCGCCGCCTGAGCGACCTCTGGGCATCGAGCAGCCGTGAGAGGATTCGCTTCTGCCTGTCGATGGTCTGCTGTGACGCCCCGCTCCGCTCCATCTCCTGCAGGGCCTGCGCCATCTCCTCGACGGTGTCGTCCAGTCTGCCCAGGATTTCCCGGTGGTTCCCGAACTCC
>JAUWRQ010000085.1 GCA_030610515.1 Candidatus Eiseniibacteriota bacterium
ATCAACCGAGCATTGCCTCGATGTCCACGTTGTCTCTGACCAGCGCAGTGAGCCGCTCGATCTTGTCCGTCTCGTCGTGCCTCAGAAGATAGCTCGCGTCGTCGATCAGCTTGGCGACCCTGAACGTGTCGTCGGCCGCGAGCAGCATGGGGACGTTTTCCTCCGCCGCCTTCGAGATGATCGTGGAGGGCGGGGCGATGCCGTTCGTCAGCACGAGTCCCGCGGTGTCTCCCTCGAGCGCCGTCAGTATCATGTCGCTCCTGTCGCCGCTCGTGATGACGAGCTTGCGCGGCTTCCCGAACTGCGCTTGCCTGCGCGCGGCCTCTGCGGACATCGCTCCCACGAAGATGTTCTTGACCACGCCGTTCAGGGCGTCCTTGCCCGTGAGCACCTTGGCGAAGAGGCACTCCGACAGGAACCCGACCGACGGATACGTCAGCTCGCGTTCGTGAGGGATGAGTCCGAGCACGGGAACTGCGAGCTCCGCGAGCTCGGAATCGTACGTATTCCTGAAGTCCTCGACGTTCTGGAGACCATTCAGGACGACGCCGGCGAACTTGACTCCGTCCATGTCGACGTGCCTCTTCACGAACGCGATGTCGTCCAGGATGGCCTGGTCCTCGCCCGACATCACGATAACGAGCGAGGCCTCCGCGTAGCGGGCGACGGACACGGCTTCGAGGTCGACCGATACCCCGTAGCTCAGGTCGCGGCCCGCCTCGATGAAGACGACGTCCTTGCCCGCCTCGACGTTGCCGATGAGCTCCGCGAGCCTCTTCCGCCTGCCTTCAGCGTCGTACATGAACCTGAGTTTCGAGTGGTCGAACCCGATGCTCATGTCCTTCGGGTCCTCGTGGAGATCGAAAATCTCTGCGAGGAGCGCGGCATCATAATCCCACAGGCGCTTCTTCCGGTAGAGAAGCCGATCTCCGAACGGCTTCACGTAGCCGAAGGACTTGCCTGTCGCCTTCCCCAGCCCGACGATCAGACTCGTCTTTCCCGCGCCCTCGCGCGTCGATGCAACGACCAGCCTACGCATCTGCTTCACCTCCAGCGACATCCGAAAGTAGAATTCTCACGTCTACAGCCTTCGCTCCCTGACCCTGTTCGTAGGCCATGAGCGGGTTGATTTCGATGTCGGAGATGCCCTCGCATCGCCTGATAACGGTGCTCAGTCTGATGATAGCGTCCAGGACGCTCTCGATGTCCTTCCGCTCCTCGCCTCTGACCCCCAACAGAAGAGGATAGGCTCGGATCTCCTTCATCATCTCGAGTGCCTCCGCCCTGTTCAACGGGACGGCCCTGAACGAGATGTCCTTCAGGACCTCGACGTAGATGCCGCCCATGCCGAACATGATGATGGGTCCGAAGGCGGCGTCTCGTCTGGCGCCCACGATGAGCTCGACGCCGGCGGGCGCCATCTCGGAGACCTGGATTCCCTGGATGCGCGCGTCGGGCACGCTCGCTCTGCAGTTCCTCATGATCGCCTGGTAGGCGTCTATGATCTCGTCCCGGTTCTCGAGGTCGAGCGCCACGCCCCCGACGTCGCTCTTGTGGAGAATGTCACGGGAGACGATCTTCATGACGATCGGATACCCGATCTCCTCTGCGATCGCGACGGCCTCGTCGAGGGTCCTGGAGACGCGCGTCTCGGGAAGCGGTATGCCCGTGGCGCGCATGACGTCCCGCCCCTCCTGAGCGAGAAGGAAGCGCCTGCCGTCGGCGCGCGCTTCCCGGATGACGGCCTCAATCGCCGGAACGTCGATGTCCTCTTCGTGGATCGTGTCGGTCCAGTTCGAGAGGTATCGACGGTACGAGTACACGCCGCCCAGACAGGAGACCGTCTCGTAGACGTCGCCGAAGACAGGAACGCCCTCCTTCGTGAGAGTGGCCTGGCCTTGCTCGGCCACTCTTCCTCCGAAGACCGAGAAGACAATCGGTTTCCCGGCCCGACGGTACTTCTCCGTGTTGTCCTTGATCATCTCCGCCAGGTTGTCGGCGTCGAAGACCGCCGTCTCGCAGTAGAGCGCGATCACGGCGGCGATGTCGTCGTGCGCGAGCGCGGCGTCGAGCGCGCACGTGTAGTCCTTCGAGGTCGCGCCTCCCGTCAGATCGATCGGGTTCTTCGTCGAACCGAAGTCCGGCGTGGCCGGGTCGAACACCTCCCGGAGCGTCTCGAGATCGTCGTAGAGCTTGACGTCGAACTTCTCGCAGGCGTCGGTGGCCAGGACGCCTATGCCGCCGCCGTTCGTGATGATGACGGTGTTCTCGCCCTTGGGAATCGAGATCTCCGGGAGGAGCTTGCAGAGGTTGAAGGCCTCCTTGACGCTCTCCGCGCGCAGGACGCCGCACTGCCGCATCACGGCGTCGAACACGGCGTCGGAACCCGCGAGCGAGCCGGTGTGAGAGGCGGCCGCAACCGCGCCGCGCTTCGATCGCCCGGACTTGATGACGATCACGGGCTTCTTCCGCGTGGCCGTCTTCAGCACTTCGACCAGGCGGTCGCCGTTGCGAACCCCCTCGATGTACATGAAGATGACGTCCGTGATGTCGTCTTCCATCAGATACGTGACGAGATCGGCCTCATCGACGTCGACCTTGTTCCCGACCGACACTATGGCCGAGATGCCGACGCTCTCGACGGCGGTCTTGCCGATCATTGCGAGTCCAAGCGCACCGCTCTGGGTTATGATCGCAACGCCGCCGTGCCGTATCCCGCCTGGACCGAACGTCGCGTCGATCGATGACGCCGCCGAGAACATGCCGAAGATGTTCGGCCCCAGGAGCCGCATCCCGTGCTCTCGAGCGCAGTCCGCGATCCGCTTCTCATCCTCGATGTTCCCGACCTCGGAGAACCCGGACGTGATGACCAGATTGAACGCGGCGCCCCGCTCGCCGGCGCCCATGACGGCGTCGTACGCGAACTTCGCGGGAACGCAGGTACAGACCAGGTCGATGTCGGCCTCGACCTCGTCCATCGACCGCGCGACCTCGATCCCGAGTATTTCACCGCCCTTGGGGTTGACCGGGTAGATGCGGCCTT
Organism: Candidatus Eiseniibacteriota bacterium; assembly: GCA_030610515.1. GTDB lineage: Bacteria > Joyebacterota > Joyebacteria > Joyebacterales > Joyebacteraceae > WJLY01. Next base: position 3,044 of record JAUWRQ010000085.1, read on the forward strand.
CGTAGCCCCCCGACACGATGTTCGAGAGTATCTTGTGCCCGATCTTGCTCTCGTTGTGCGACGCCCCTATGACCGCGACCGACCGCGGCCGGAAGAGGCGCCGGATGTCAGGCCCGTCTTGCGTCATGTTATCCTCTGAATCCGATTCTCAGTTCCACGACTCCGGCTTCAGCCTTCCTCTGTATGTCGAAGCCCATCTTCTCGAACACGTGCAGCATGGCGGAGTTCTCGAAGAGCACTTCGGCCGTGAATCCAAGCAGTCCCTGGCTCTGGGCCAGCTGCGTCAGGTACTTGAGGAGCTCGGTGCCCACACCCAGGTCGTGATAGGCGTCCCGGACCACGAGGGCGACCTCCGCGGTATGGCTCTTCTCGTCGATGCCGTACTGGCCGACGCCGACGACCTCCTCGATCTCGTCCTGTTGCCTGACGGCCAGAATCACCATCTCCCTGGTGTAGTCGATGATGACGAAATCCTGCAGACGTTCGTGGGGCATGTCGGTGCGGCTCGAGATGAAGCGTCTGCGCACGCTCTCGTCGGAGAGCGAGTAGAAGAAATCCTTGAGCAGGGGTTCGTCGCTGATCTTCACCGGCCGCATAAGCATCGCCAGGCCGTGGCTCGAGGTCCTGTGGACCTCGAACTCCTCCGGGGACTCGCCTCTCTTGCCCGCGATGAAGGCCTGGTCCTTGTAGACGAGCGAGCGGCGCTTCGCCTCGCTGATGAGCCAGGAGCGGAACTTCGGGTGCGCGATCGCGGAGAGCTCCATCGCCCTCTCGCGGATGTTCTTTCCGTGCAGATAGGCGATGCCGTACTCCGTTATCACATAGTGGACGTCGCCGCGCACGAGTGTCACACCGGCGCCCTCGTCCAGGACGGGCACGATCCTCGAGATCTCTCCCTCCTTGGCGGTCGAGGGGAGGGCCAGGATGGTCCTGCCGCCCGGCGCCAGGATGGCACCGCGCATGAAATCGGCCTGGCCACCTATGCCGCTGTAGAACGACTGCCCCAGTGAGACGGCCGTTGCCTGCCCGGTGAGGTCGATCTGGAGTCCGGAATTGATGGCCGTCATATTCCGGATTCGCGCGATGACGAGCGGGTCGTTCGTGTAGCCGATCTCGTGGAAGGCAACCGCCGGGTTGTCGTGCAGGTAGTCGTATGTCTCCTTCTTGCCCATGCAGAAGGTCGCCACGGCCTTGCCGCGGTCGATGCTCTTCATCGAGTTGTCGATGACGCCCTTCCTCATGAGTTCCGCTACGCCGTCGCTCAGGAGTTCGGTGTGCACACCGAGGTGCTTCTTGTCGGTGAGGTTGGACAGAATGGCGTTGGGAAGGCTGCCGTAGCCCACCTGTATGGTGTCGCCGTCCTGCACGATCCGGGAGACGTACTCCCCGATTCGCTGTCCGATCTCGCCGGGGACCGTGGTTTCGTACTCGAGAAGGGGTTCATCATGGTGAACGATGAAGTCGACGTCCGAGACGTGAACGAACGCGTCTCCGTGAATCCGTGGCATGAAGGAATTGGTCTGGGCGACGACCGTCGTTGCGGCCTCAACGGCGGCCTTGGTGATGTCGACGCTGACACCGAGACTCATGAACCCGTGCTCGTCCGGGAGAGATGTCTGAATGAGGGCGACGTCGATCGGGACGCGGCGACTGCGGAAGAGGCCCGGAACCTGGGAGAGGAAGACGGGGGAGTAGTCTGCGAGCCCGCGATTGACCGCGTCGCGTGTGCTCTCGCTGACGAAGAATGAGTTGTGCCGGAAGTTGTACCGGAATTTCTCGTCGGAGTAGGGAGCGACCCCGAGCGTCCAGACGTGGAGGACCTCGGCGTCGCTGAACGCCTTGGGATGGGATTCCACGAACTCAATCATCGATTTCACGAGGAACTGTGGCTCACCGCACGCGGTGCTGATGAATATCCTGTCGCCCCTGTGGATGTGACCGAACACACGCTCCAGGTCCGCGAACTTGTCCGGACACCGGTCGCGGAGCGCCTCGAGGGCGCCACCCTCAGTGCTTGGACCCATTTCCCACCGCCCTTGCGATTGAACGTTCATGAATCGGTCCCAACACCGGATACTCGCTCTCGTTGCTGCTCATGTCAACGGAAATGGCGGGTCCCCTTGCGAGAAAACGGTTGACAGCCGCCTCAGGAATCCCTATGCTTACGGGTCTGTATGCAGTGAGACGCAGCCACCTGGCGGACGGGCCTTCCGGGGTCCGCCCGGAGCTGGGGGTGGTGCGCCCGAATGCTATGTCCGGCCACCTGAGGGGGTGAATGCCGAGTGCCGGGAGTCCGTGTGAAAGAGGGCGAGTCCTTCGAGCGGGCGCTTCGTAGATTCAAGAAGCGCTGCGAGAAGGCGGGAGTTCTTTCCGATTTCAGAAAGCACGCTCACTTCGAGAAGCCGAGCGAGCGCAAGAAGCGGAAGAGAAGCGCCGCAAGGCGCAAGCTCCGCAAGCTCAAGATCAAGCAGCTCAAGCGAACCACGAAGAGACGATAGACCTGGGCTCATCAGTTCGAGGAATGCCGGGATGACGATCCTGGAGCGTCTCGAGCGTGACATGGTCGAAGCTGCCAAGGCGCGCGAGACGACGCGTCTTGGCGCCATCCGCTTTGCGCGCTCGGAGCTCAAGAACCGGGAGATCGAACTGGGCCGCGACCTCAAGGACGAGGACGTCACCGACGTGCTCGTGAGGATCGCCAAGCGCCATCGGGAATCGATCGAGCAGTTCAAGGGCGCTGGACGCGACGGGCTTGTCACACGTGAACGTGCCCAGCTCGAGGTAGTCGAGGAGTACCTTCCCGAGAAGCTCGGCGAGTCCGAGCTTCTCGCTATGGTCGACGAGGCGATGTCCGAGGCGGGGGCATCATCCATGAGCGACCTTGGCGCGGTCATGAAGGTCGTCATGCCCAAGGTCAAGGGCCGCGCCGACGGCGGCGCGGTGAGAGACCTGGTTCA
>JAUWRQ010000272.1 GCA_030610515.1 Candidatus Eiseniibacteriota bacterium
GCCCGATTCCAGCTCACTGAGGGAGGGTGGGCGGTGGATGGAGCGGAGATACCCGATCCTCCTGAACCGCCGGATCTCCCGCCGACGTATGAGCTGTATCTCAACCCGTACGAGATGACCGAGGATCTGACCGGGTGGGGCTACGGGGCGACGGTGGGCGTGCTCTACCGTGCGACGGATGACATAAGCGTCGGCGCTACGTGGCGGACCCCGATGACGGTGACGTTGGAGGGCGACGTGGAGGTGACCTCGACGCTCGAGGAGCACGCGTCCGCTTCGCAGAGCGAGTCGTTCGATCTCACGTTCCCGGCGTGGGCGGGGGTCGGGATAGCCTACGACAACTTCCTGTTCGAAGGGACCATCCTCACGCTGGACGGGCAGTGGACGCAGTGGTCCGCGGTCGATACGATCGCGCGCGCCGTCGCCACGGAGCTTCCGAACGGTCTCGGAACGACGACCCTCGACTGGGAAGACACGATCGAGTTCGGTATAGGCATCGACTATCGCTGGTCCAGGTCTACGTCGGTCAGATTGGGCTACAGGGTGGTGCCCACACCCATCCCGGACGACACGTTCGACTTCGTGATGCCGATGAGCGCGAAGAGTGCCTTCAGTTTCGGCGTGGGTTACCGCTCGGACGTCTGGACGCTGGATGTCGCTCTCGCCTATCAGGTCGGTGACGAGAGGGTCCTCGAAGATACGGGCGACATGGACGGCAAGCATCTCGACGACGTCATAATCCCGTCGCTTTCGTTCACGTACGGGTTCTAGCGGGACAGCGGAGCACCAGAGGTCTCTTGAGGGCCGGCACCGCGTTCCCGTGCCGGCCTTCATCTATCTAGGAGTGCTGCTGGCAACGAGCGCGTCGGCCGATCTGGGGCGCGCGGCGAGCGAGCCGAGCGAGGTGGAGTGAGATGAAGCGCTATCCCTTTTCCGAGATCGAACCCAAATGGCAGCGCCGGTGGAAGGAGCTTTCGCTCTTCCGCTGTCCAACGGACGCGGACGACCGTTTCTACTGCCTCGTTATGTACCCGTATCCGTCGGGCGACCTGCACGTGGGACACGGGCGCAACTACATCATCGGTGACGCGGTCGCGCGGCATGCCATGATGCTTGGGAAGTCGGTCCTCACTCCGATGGGATGGGACGCCTTCGGCCTTCCCGCCGAGAACGCCGCCATCGACCGCGGCATACATCCTCCCGTCTGGACGGACGACAACATCGGGAAGATGAAGATCCAGTTCGAGAAATGGGGGATAGGCTACGACTGGTCGCGTGAATTCGCATCTCACGAGCCCTCCTTCTATCGCTGGACGCAGTGGATCTTCCTCAAGCTCTTCGAGCGCGGCCTCGCGTACCGCAAGTCGGCGCCCGTCAACTGGTGTCCGTCGTGTGCGACCGTGCTCGCGAACGAGCAGGTCAAGGACGGGAAGTGCGAACGCTGCGACGCGCAGGTCACGACGACCGACCTGGAGCAGTGGTTTTTCAAGATCACCGACTACGCCGATCGGCTGCTCGAGGGTTTGGACGATCTCGACTCGTGGCCGGACCGCGTGCGGACGATGCAGCGGAACTGGATCGGACGGAGCGAGGGCGTCGAGATCGACTTCACGATCGCGGAGACGGGGCAACCGCTTCCATGCTTCACGACGCGAGTCGACACGATCTTCGGCGTGACGTACATGGTGATGGCGGCCGAGCACCCCATGCTCCGGGAACTCGTGGCGGGGACCGAGCAGGAGGGCACCGTGCTCGGATTCGTCGACCGGGTGCGTGCGCAGAACCAGTTCGAACGGGGGGCCGCGGACGTCGTCAAGGAAGGCGTCTGGACGGGGAGGCACGTCGTCAACCCGGTGAACGGAGAAGAGGTGCCTCTCTGGGTCGCGAACTACGTGCTCATGGAGTACGGGACCGGAGCGGTCATGGCTGTGCCTGCCCACGACCAGCGGGATTTCGAGTTCGCCCGCGAGTACGGACGTCCGGTCCGTGTGGTGATCGACAGCGCGGACGGGAGCGTGTCGTCCGGTGAGCTCTCCGGGGCCTACATCGAGGACGGCGTCCAGGTCAACTCGGGCGAGTTCGATGGCATGCCCAGTCGCGAGGCGATGGAGCGGATCGCTGACTGGATGGAGCTGAAGGGCATCGGCAGACGGACCGTGAGCCACAGGCTCCGAGACTGGCTGGTCTCGAGGCAGCGCTACTGGGGCACGCCGATCCCCATTGTCTACTGCGACTCGTGTGGTGTTCAGGCCGTTCCCGAGGAAGACCTCCCGGTGCTCCTCCCGACCGACGTCGAGTTCTCGGGCAAGGGGGAGTCGCCGCTGACGACCGCCGAGACGTTTCTCAGGGCGACGTGTCCTTCCTGTGGGGGAGAGGCCAGGCGAGAGACGGACACGCTCGACACGTTCGTCGACTCGAGCTGGTACCTCTTCAGGTACATCTCGCCCGACTCCACGGACGTCGCGTTCGTGCGTGGCGACTTGGACCGCTGGTTCCCGGTCGATCTCTACATCGGTGGCATCGAGCACGCGTGCGGGCACCTCATCTTCGTGAGGTTCATGACGAAGGTGCTCCACGATTTGGGATACGTGGGGTTCGACGAGCCGATCGGCACGCTCTTCTCACAGGGCATGATCACCCTGGACGGTGCGAAGATGTCGAAGTCGAAGGGCAACGTCGTTCCGCCCGACAAGCTGATCGCGCGCTACGGCGCCGATACTGAGCGGTTGTACACGCTCTTCGTGGGGCCGCCGGACCGCGACTCCGAGTGGAACGACACGGCCGTCGAGGGCTCGTTTCGCTTCCTCAATCGCGTCTGGAGCGTTGTGGGGGAGTGGCCGTTCCGCGCCGGCACGCTGGCCGCTCTGGGGCGCAAGTTAGATGGCGAGGACGTCCCGGACAACGTGAGGGCCCTTCACCGGAAAACGCACCAGACGATCCGCAAGGTCACCGTTGACATGGACGCTATGCACTTCAACACGGCGGTGGCCTAGTTGATGGAGTTGTCGAACACGCTGCGCGCCTTCATCGATGCGGTTGGACGGGGGCCTTCGACGACCGTGCGA
>JAUWRQ010000298.1 GCA_030610515.1 Candidatus Eiseniibacteriota bacterium
ACCACGACTACCCGACCCCGCCGGCCGTCCGACATGAGTTCGACCAGCCCCACTTCGCCGGGACGATCGTGGCGGTCTGCTCGATCCCCGGCGCGGGGGACCACGTCTGCGTCGAGGGGCGCGAGGTGTTCGTCGACGACGGCGTCATATCCGAGTGGGAGGTGGAACACGGGCGAGGATGGGGACAGCTGCCGGCGGGCAAGGTGATGGTGGCGCCGGTGCCGGCCTCGGCCGAAGGCGTCGTCGTCTCCGAGGTGACCGACTACTTCGGCGTTCGCATCGAAGGCGCGAGGATCGAGTTCAGGGACGGCGAAGTGAGAGCGGCGGCGGCCGAACTCAACGACGACCTGCTCCAGCTTGTGCTCTCTTCCGGAGGCGACGCCGTGCGGCGGTTCTCCGGATTCGACATCGGAACGAACCCGCAGATACTCGACCCCGTCGGGTACGCGGTGTGGGACTCGAAATGCTACGGAAGCGCCACGCTCAGCATCGGGAACAACCGCCTGATAGGCGGCGAGTCGGATGCGAGCCTCTCCTGGGGCTTCCTCGTGATGCGACCAACCGTGGAACTGGACGGAGAGACAATCCTCAGCGACCGCGAGTTCCTTTAGCCAGGAAAGGAAGGAGACAGAGGTAGACCAGCTCGGTAGCTGATATCGAGGACCGGCCCGCCCCCCCGACGCGTTATGTCAAAGGAGACAGTGATGCGAGGCGGGCACGGAGTACTCTTGGTGGCAGCGGCGATCGCCCTGATCGCCGTGGCCGGCGGCGCGGACCCCGCGCACGCGAAGGACCCACAGACGAGCGGGGCCCCGTCGTGGGCGACGCTCGAGACCCTCCACGATTCCGACGAAAGCCCGCTCAAAGCGGTGCCCGAGACCCTCTGGATTTTCGACGCCGACTTCGAGGACGTCTACGGTGACAACGCCGGTTGGACGGTCCTCGACAAGAGCGGCGAACTCGGACAGACCAACTACTGGCACAAGGACACGCTCCGCGTCGGCGGGTTCCCGCACCTGGGAGGGAGAACCTGGTGGTGCGGGAAGTACGACCCGTGCTGGCTCCAGCCGCGCGGCTACGGGAACGGCTGGTTCCAGATTCTGTCGCGAGACTTCCCGCTGTCGGAGTGGAGCGCGCCAGGTGACGCCGTGACGCTCGAGTGGGACCAGCGCTACGCGATGGAGCGGATGTACGACTTCGGCAACGTCCAGATCTCTACTGACGGCGGCGCGACGTGGCTCACGCTCGAGACGTTCACGAACACGGGATTCATGGGTGCTGGAATCCCTGTCGACTGGGACAACCTCCCCTATGGGCACTGGACCGAGGACCTCTCTGCGTACGCTGCGACCGACGTGTGGATACGTTTCCTGTTCACGTCGGATGCCAATACCTCGTCGCAGGACACGTACGACAACCCCCAGCATTCCCTCCAGGACGGCGCGTGGCAGATCGACAACATCACGTGGTCCGTGAACGGCGACGTCGTCTGGTACGACGACTGCGAGTCGGTTGGCGACAACGGTTGGGTACACGATGACATCGAGGCTTCGGGCCAGACCGGAGTGACGTTCTTCCGTGGGGAGTACGGAGTCGATTTCTGGACGAACCGCCTTGCGACGGGAGGAGATGCCGGCCAGGGGGACTGGATGTATGCGGCCGTCGATACGGTGACGAGCCGGATGGTCGACGGAGAACATGCGTGGCTCGTGAGCCCGCCCATCAAGATCGAAGGGGCTCCTGACCTGGCGTGCATCTGGACCGGCTGGTTCGACTTCCCCCTCGACGCACACGATTTCATGCAGTTCCGCGCGGTGAGCGCAGACGACTCCGCGTGCTTGGAGTTACCCGACGAAGAGCCGTGTTGGGCGTATGGTGGACCGTACTGGGCCCTCGTGCACGAAGACATGCGGGACCACGTCGGCCGGCGATGGCTCCGCGTCGCGTGGACGACGGCCAACCTACTGCCGCCAGGACCCGGCGCCGAGCACATGGCCGGTCTCTTCCTCGACCGATTCAGGCTGGGCGTACCGCTCACGACAAGCGTTCCCAACGACGGACCGCTCGGCCTACAGAGCCTCTCGGTCTCGCCCAACCCGTTCAATCCGGCGACGACGATCGAGTACGCACTGGCTGAGCGGGGAAAAGTGACGATCCGCATTGTCGACGTGGCCGGTCGCGTGGTTCGAACACTGCTCGATTGCGAGGCCGGGCCTGGACCCGCCGAGCTCGTGTGGGACGGAACGACGGACGCGCGCGAGCATGCGGCGAGCGGCGTCTACTTCGTCGTGATGGAGGTCGGAGGCAAGAGGCTGGTCAGGAAGGCCGTGCTCCTCAAGTAGCGTCGGGCAAGGTTCCGGGGCGAAGACCGAATTGCCAAGAGGCGGAATCCTGTGGTATAATGACTATGGGACAGCTTATCCGGCGGGGTCATCCGAGGCCGGCCCGCAAGCCTTGGGGACTGGAGGACGGGATGGTGACGAGACGCACCTGCCCACGAGGGGCACCGACGCTTTTCGGAACCGTCGCCACGACGTGGATGGTGCTCGCCGTCCTCTTGCCGGTCGCCGCTACGAATGCTCGGGGAGAAGGTCGCCCCACTACAAGAATCCGCGCCGGCGCCGCCGACCTCACGACTCTGCGCGAGCGCGTCCCGTCGCTGTGTGTGGAGGAGGATACCGGCGCGGAGACCCACGGGGCGCGTCACGCGGATCTCTACGACACACTCTGGATCTTCGACGCCGACTTCTCCGATCTCGTGGGCGACAACGCCGGGTGGACCTCCGTGGACCGGAGCGGGACGCTCGGGCACGAGAACTACTGGCACAAGGACACGCTCCGGCCATGCCCGCGTCCCGAGGGCGCCCCGGG
>JAUWRQ010000053.1 GCA_030610515.1 Candidatus Eiseniibacteriota bacterium
CGAGCGTGGAGACGAGGCGGGTCACCGTCCACACGACGGGGCAGTGGGCCGAGACCGAGGACGACGCACGCGCCCGATTCCGGCGGGTGAAGGAGCTCGGGGCGCAAGGTATCGACTTCCTCTGCGAGGACGAGTATCACTGGATGGGAGGGCTTAGCCGAGCGAACTACGAACTGGCATCGAGGATCGCCCGCGAGATCTTCGGCCCCGAGCGTGTGTTCGTCAGGAAGGACGACCTCTCGGAGGGGATCCTGCCTATCGGGCGAGGCGCCGCCACTTCGATGGAGCGCTTCTGGGGGAAAGGCACATGCTACGTGAAGACGTCCGATCCTGACTCGAGCATGCAGATGCACATCGCGCACACCGGGGAGGCCTACGTCTGCAGCAACATGGGTGCGCCCGCCGTGGGGAACATGGTGACGACGTCGTACGAGGACCTCATCGAGGACGTGAGGGGAGACGCCTGTCACCGGGCCCTGATGAGCTCCGGGCCCATGGGGCTCGCCGAGGCGGCGGGGCTCGAACGAGGATACTGGAGCGAGAGGATCGGCGAGGGGGGGGAGTGTCGGGCGTGCATCGAGCTCTTCCGCGACTGGGGCCACGCGGTCGCGGCGATCCCGTCAGGGTGATCGCCATCTCCAGCCGACGGACGTCCTTACGGAGCGCCGGACTTCCGGGGTATCCCGCCTCGGCGGCCACGTGCACTCTGAACGCGGAGCGAGGGGCGATGGTGACGTTAGGGTCCACTCGATCCTTCCTGCTGATGGCGGCCGTTCTCGCGGCGGGAGGCTGCGCGGGTGGCGCCGCTACGTCCACTGAGGCCGTGACGAGCGAGCAGGTCGGGACGGCTTCGTACTACGCCCACGAGCTCCACGGCGGTGCGACCGCCAGCGGCGAGATCTACGACGAGGACGAGCTCACGGGCGCACATCGGGAGCTTCCCTTCGGGACGCGCGTTCGCGTCACCAACCTCGAGAACGGCAACTCTGTGTTGCTCCGGATCAACGACCGCGGTCCCTTCGTGGAGGGCCGCATCATCGACGTTTCCTTCGAGGCGGCCCGCCAGTTGAACTTCATCGAACAAGGCTTGACGACCGTGCGGGTGGAAGTGCTCGCAGTTCCATAGACCATGGCCTTCGCGGAGGGTAGCGCCGTGAGACAGGTATCCGGTGCCTCGGGTCTCCTGGCAGTGTGCTTTCTCTTCGTCCTCAGCGTCCCGCATTCCGTCGTCGCCTCCGATGTCCTGACGATCGGCCCGGGCGCTCGTCCCGCCGGCATGGGAGACTGCTTCGTCGCCCTGGCCGACGACGCCTCGGCCGCCTTCTGGAATCCCGGCGGGCTTCCGTTCATCGAGGACCGCCTGAGCGTCGTGGGTATGCGGACCGAGCTTCTACCGGATTGGGGAGGGCTCGACTACTGGTACGGGTCGGTGGCGTATCGGGCGGGACGCTTCGCGAACTTCGCGCTGTCGTACACGAGCCTGAAGTCGCCGGAGGTGCCGTTCTTCTGGGGTCCGGACGATCCGGACGACTACGTGATGTTCGCGCCATCGGAACGGGTTCTGCTCTTCTCGTACGCGTTGGTGCCTCTCGACAACCTGGGGCTCGGCGTCAGCGTGAAGCACGTGCACACCGAGGAGATGCCGAGTGATCTGTCCGACACCACGGACGGGACTGCTTCCGCGGTGGCCTTCGACCTTGGAGCGCTCTATCGCCTTCCGCACACGGCGGGCAGCTGGGACGCCGTGCTCGGTGTCGGCGGCAACGTTCAGCACTTGGGAGGAGACCTGAAGCTCGACGGGCAGATGTACGGGAATCCCCAGGAGTGGGCGCTGCCCAGCAACCTGAAGCTGGGCGCGTCCTATCGCGTCGGCAAGGGACCGGCGCTGCAGACGCTCTTCTGCTTCGAGTACAATCGATCCCTCGTCGACGATGAGAACTCACTCTACCACTCTGATGAACCGGTCTACGGACTCGGCCTCGAGGTCGAGACATCGATCACCGCGCTCGCGCACGGTGGGACGGATGCCGGAGAACTCGGGACGCGGGACGTCATCGCCGTCCGGCTGGGGTACGTTCACGATGACGAAGGCGATGTGACAGGCTACTCATACGGCTTTGGAATCGGGGTCGAGGGTGAGATCGGGTCTCTCACGTTCGACGTCGCGAACGTGCCGCAGTGCTGCGACCTCACGCGCCCGTGGAGGTACGGGCTGACGGCTTCCCTGGCTCTCTAGGATCCACTGAAACGGTCGATCGTGCATCTGCCTGGTACGGCCGACGATGAGAGGACGAAGAAGAATGGGTGGCTCAAGGAACGTCAGACTGATTGCTGTCACCGCGTGTCTCCTGGCTGCATTCGTGGTCTCTGCGTGCAGGGCGGAAACGCATCTGGATGAGGCCCTGCGGGCGTTCGCGGGATTCGCGCCGCCCGACACGACCGAGAGCGCGACGCCACTCTGCGCGGCGCTGCCGGGGAGCACCTCCGCCGCCGACTACGCCTGGCTCGCGTCGGAGATCGACTCGCTCGAGATTCAGACGTGGGCTGACCCCGAAGACAGAAGAGGAAGGAAGTGGGCGTCCTGGAATCTGGCGCGGGGCTACCTCAGCCGGCAGGCGGGAGAGCACGGGGAGGCCGCCCGCTACTTCGGGCGAGCGCGGGATGCTCTGTCGCCCGCGTACGATCAGAGCCACTATCTGCGAGCGGCCGGCCTCGAGATCACGTCGCTGGAGGCGGCCGGCGACTTTCGCACGCTTCTCGCCGTGCTCGATGCCACGGCGCCCTTCTACCCGGCAGGACCGCGGCGGCTCATGGATGGATGGGCAGCCAGGCTCCGCTACAAGTACGGGGAGCTCGAGTGGGAGGAGGAGGTAGTTGGGGTCTTCAGCCTGCTTCTGCGTGAGGAGTCGGGCATCGGTTCCGTGGCATACGAGTTCGTGACGGACGAAGGAGACACGCTGACGTTGAGCCTCATGCCGTAGTCCGTGTTGCGGAGCGGGGACGATCTCTGGACGCCGGGGGGGCTGGGGTACGCGTTCGACGTTGAAGATCCGCCCACCATGAGGGGAACCAGGAAGAGCCGGGCTACGCTTGAGGGAGAGGCGGCGCGCATTCGGCTCGCGAGTGGCTCGTCGATCGTGTTCGCGGAGATCCTGGAGTGATCCCGGAGGGGGACGCATGAGAGCCTACCGTGTCTACGCCGACGAGGACGGCGAGTCGCACCTCGAGGAGCTCGATCTCCCGACGAACGTCGATGGAGTTCGCTCCGCCCTGTGGGAGATCGGCGATCACCTTCCGTGTCGGCCAGGCCGCACGTTGACTGAGCAGCGCCCGCGTGGTATCCTGATATCGTAAGGCCGCTGTGAAAGGGGGTGATACCCATGCGGTGGACGATGTCATCGCTGCTCGCAGTGGCTCTGTTCCTCCTGGCTTCGGCGCCGGTTCCGTCCGCAGCCAACGGCAACTCCGCTCAAGACGGCCCCCTGCTTCACGAGATCGAGACCGACTTCCCTGCCTACGCGCTCCTGGACACCGTCGAGATCGCGTGTACCGTCACGAACACGAGCACCCGTCCGATCGCGTGCTGGGCCAGCATCCTCCCGCGCGAGTGGAGAAGCATCAAGGGGATGTACCGCTGACATGAGACCGACACTGACATACGCGCTTCTGGCTCTGGCTCTCCTCGTGGGTGGGTGCACGCATCAAAACCCCGAATGGGCAGAGTCGGTGAATCCCTGCTGCGGACAGGACGAGCTGCTTGAAGGCCACGAGCCATCGGAGGAGGACTGCGCCGACATGGTCGTGAGCCAGGAGGTCGCGATGCGGCTGGCGTGGCTCGCCGCCTCGTCGAGCGGCGCGACCCAGTGGCGCGTGCGGCTGCTGCCCGGGGGGCCGGCCTGCATCTACAAGAAGTACCCGGGCCTGATGAAGAGCGACTACCTCACGGTCGAGAAGGCGGGGCCGGATACGGTCCTGGGCGGAATCGAGCCGGCTCCGGCGGACACGGCCGGTGCGAGCAGGTCCGCTCCGACCAAGGAGTGATCGGCACTCCTGCCCGCCGCCTCGTCGAATAGCCCGCCTGCCCGGCGGGTATAACTATGGGGTCAGGAAACCACGGCCGCGGGATGCCGCGCCGGACCGCTGGCGTGAGGAGCAAGGACGGGACGCATGACGAAGGCTGAGCTCCTGAGGAACGTGAGGGAAGAGCACGAGCGATGGGTCTCCGTTCTCGAGAAACTCGACGAGGCCGCGATGCTGGAGCCCCGGCTGCCGGGAGCCCGTACCGCGAAGGACGTGGTGGCGCACGTCAGCTGGTACGAGCAGCAGGCGGCCGCGATCGTGCGGCAGCGGGCGCTCAGGGGATCGGAGCTGTGGGAACGATCCCAGGAGGAGAGGAACGCCGTCATCTTTGCCGAGAACAGAGACCGCACGCTCGAGGACGTTCTCGCAGAGGCTGAACGTGTCTTCGCCGAGCTGTGGGAGCTCCTGCAGACGCTCGATGAGGAAGAGCTCCACGACGCTTCGCGCTTCGCGGACATGCCCGCGGACTGGCCTCCGTGGGAGGTGCTCGCCGACAACACCTGCGAGCACTACAAGGGACATCTGCCGGAGCTTCAGGTCGTGCTGGACGCCGGCGGATCGAACTGACCCGGTGGCGAGGGGATGGACCGACCCACGGAAGATCGCTGCGCCAGAAGGGAACACGACTTCGACCCACGCGAGCGACTTCGAGCCGGGGCGGGTGCACAGGACAGCGCGCTGTCGCCGGCGGGGGAGCAGATGCGACGAGCCATTCCCTTTGCATTCGCAATCTGCGGTCTCTGCGTCGCAGGGATCGTCTTCTTCCGTGGAGGAGGGGACGTGCCGCTCTCCGAAGACGCGAGGGCCGATCTGGTTGTTGTGGAGAAGGCGCGTCGGCAGCTCCACCTGTACGCCGGGCCTGAACTCCTCAAGAGCTACAGGGTCGCGCTCGGGCCGCACCCGACCGGGCACAAAGAGCAGGAGGGCGACGGGAGAACTCCGGAGGGACGCTACGTCCTCGACTACCGGAATCCCAACAGTTCGTACCACCGCTCTCTCCACGTTTCGTACCCAAACGCCGGTGACAGGGCGAGCGCGGCGGAGCGAGGAGTCAGTCCCGGCGGCGACATCATGGTCCACGGGCTTCCTCCCGGGGCGACGCTGACGTTCCATCCTCACCGCGACTGGACGCTCGGGTGCATCGCGGTGACGAGCGAGGAGATCGAGGAGATCTGGCGGGCGGTTCCGGATGGCACGCCGATCGAGATCCGCCCGTGACACCGGGAACGAGCGGCGCAGGGGCACGAGCCGCACGGGGGCGACGGAGGACGGGGCGTCTGTGATGCCGAGACTCGCAACGAAGACAGGCGATGCCACGAGGCCCGGAGGATCCGGCAACAAGATCATCTGCCACGTCTGCAACGACATCGGTACCTGGGGAGCCGGGTTCGTCGTGGCGCTCTCCAGGCGCTGGCCGGAACCCGAGGAGGCCTACAGGGAGTGGCACGCGAGCGGGTCGCATCCGCCGTTCGCGCTCGGGGAGGTGCAGTTCGTCCAGGTGGAGGAGGACGTCTGGGTCGCGAACATGGTTGCGCAGCGGGGAACTCGTCCGAGCGACGGCACGCCTCCCATCAGATACGACGCCCTCGAGCGCTGCCTGGGAACGGCGGCGCGGCGGGCGGGGGAGCTCGACGCGTCCCTCCACATGCCGCGCATCGGCGCTGGCCTTGCGGGCGGGGACTGGGGCCGTATCAGGACGATCATCGCGGAGGCGATCGCGGCCGCCGGCGTCCGTGCGACGGGGTGGGAACTCGAGGGACGCCCATCGCGTCGTGACGCCCAGGGCGGGGACTGAACTGCGTCCGCTCGCGCTTCGGGGATCGGGCGGGCTCTGTTGAACTGGTTGCAGCGACTGGACGGCGAGGAACCGGGATGCGAAGCGCCGGAGCGGGATCGACAATGACGAACAGAAAGGTCATCAAGACGAGCAAGTTCCTGAGCTACGTCCTCAGGCACAACCCCGGGAGCATCGGCCTCGAGCTCGAGGACGGGGGATGGGCCAACGTCGTCGAACTCATCTGCTGCGCGCGCCAGGGCGGAGTTGATCTCACGGAGAAGGTCATCGAAGACGTTCTGTCGGCGGACGGGAAGCAGAGGTTCAGCCTGAACGACAACGGCAGCCGCATTCGGGCCAACTACGGGCACTCGCTGCCTGTCGAACTCGAGATGGAGCCCCGTGTGCCACCGAGGACGCTCTACCACGGGACCGCCACACGCTTCCTGAACTTGATCTTCCACCAGGGGGTGACGGCTCGCAGGCGCCAGTTCGTCCACCTCTCGGCCGACAGGGGCACGGCGGGCGAAGTGGGCCGGCGCCACGGCGAGCCGGTGGTTCTCGTGATCGACTCCGGACGCATGTGTGACGAGGGAGCGGAGTTCTTCGTGGCGCCCGGGGATATCTGGCTCACGAAGAGCGTGCCCGTCGAGTTCATCGGGTTCGAGGGTGACTCGGACGCGGAGGAGGAGCGGGAAGGTACGAAGAGCCGCTCGCCGCGCGAGGACAGGAAAGGAACGTGAAACGCATCGCCGTCGCGTGCTACCGTCCGAAGCCGGGACGGGGAGGGGAACTCCTCGAGGTGGTGAGAGAGCACGTACGGACGCTCCATGCGGAGGGGTTCGTGACCGATCGGCCTCCCGTCGTCATGAGGGCGGCGGACGGGACGATTGTGGAGATTCTGGAGTGGGCGTCGAAGGAGGCCAAAGAGAGAGCGCACGGCCTCCCTGCCGTCCGGAACCTGTGGGACCGCCTGGCGGAGTGCGCCGAGTTCCCGACACTCTCCGAACTCGAGGAGGGCTCCCGACGATTCTGCAGCTTCGACC
>JAUWRQ010000271.1 GCA_030610515.1 Candidatus Eiseniibacteriota bacterium
GCTGGTTGGGGACGTTGGGTGTCCCCCCGCTGTTCCTGGGGTTGGGGATCGGATGAGCCCTGGTCTCGTGCGCGTGGGGGCACCTCGGGGATCGCGCAACGACCGTGGGGCTCGAGACCATGCCCGAGAGCGGCGCCAACATCGGGCTTTACGTCAAGTCGGGGCTGGTCATGGGCTTTCCCACGGTGATCCTCGAGTATCCGCTTCTTCGCGAGGCGCAGAACCTGGGGCAGGTGGAGCCCGGGGAGACGGTCGCGTGGAGCGACCAGGACACGGGCTCGAGAGTGAGGCTCGCCGCGGGCGCGCGCGAGATCGGCAACGCCATTCTCCCAGGTCTCGACTACACGGGCGAGGTCGAGGCCATCGAGGCCCACGGGTTCGGAGAGACCTTCTTCAGCGTAAGTGGCGGGGCGGTCGACGGCTTCGCGATACTCCGGACCACGCCTTTCCGCCATCACGACACGTCCGGGCGCGGGTACGTTCACGTCATGGCCCTTCGGCCCGGGGCCGACCAGGAGAGGGTGCTAAGGAGCCTGCTCAGACAGATGCTCGGGAGGGCGGCGTCGGTCGGCCTGACAAGGGTCGTCACCGGACTCTCGGCCCGGTATCCGGACGCGCTCGACCTTCTGATCCACAGCGGCTTCAGAAGTCTGCGCGCGGCGATTCGCATGGTCGATCGTGAGTCGCCGCCCGAGATCTTCCGGACGAGCCAGGCGGTCAACCTGTCGAGGTGGGCGGGCTAGGGGAGCGTCATCCGATGACGTGCAGGAGATCCGCCAGGATGAAGTAGAGCCTTCCGATGAGGAGCGAGATCCTGGCCATGAGCGTGTATCCGAACGAGGCGCCGAACGAGACCATGATGAACACGATGCCTATCTTCGCGGTCCACGACAGAACGCCTCTCTGAGGCTTCGAGAAGTAGAAGTAGAGCATCGTCGTCACGACCCCGACCATGAGGACGAGATTGTTGAGCGAGACGAGGTTCATGCCCGTCACCGGCAGGATCGTGGCCGCGACCTGCGGCATCACGTAGCCCTGGATGTTGGCCGTGATGCCGAGTCCCGCGCCAACCCCTACGGTGAATGCGATAGGCCATCTTGAGAGCCACGCCGACTTCGGGAACCAGCGGGAGAGCATGATGATGCCGAGCGCCCCCGGTATCAGGATGATCCACTTCTCCGCGCCTGTCTCCGTGACGAACGTGTCCCAGAGCATCGGCTTGACGTCGAAGAACGCGACGTAGATGAGCCAGTAGCCGGCCGAGACACCGACGTAGATGTGCTCGGCGAGCTTGTAGAAGGGGTTGTCCTTGTAGAGGAACGAGAGTATCGCCAGCGTCAGGAAGCCGGCGAGCCACGTTCCGATGATGGTTCCGAGCGAGCCCATTACGCCTGTCCCGCCTCCGCGGCGCTCCGCCTGCGCTTGCGGCGCGTGAAGAAGAAGCCCATGTTTCCCAGTGCGATGAATCCGATGACGAGGAGGTGCGCCCACTCCTGCGCCGGCATACCGCGCGTGGCCATGCCGGGCACGCCGATGAGCGTCTCGTATTCCGCAGCGCCCTTGAGTCCCCCGACCAGTCCTTCGATCTGTCCGGCCTGGAGGTAGGGATACGCGTCCGGCGCCATGACGGCGGTCGTTCCGAAAGTCATCCTCTGGCCGAATCTGGCCTGCACGTATCGCACCCAGTAATCGATGACCGCTCCGTGCTCGAATCCGAACAGGAGATCGACGTCCTCGTACGAGTGAAGGTCCCGGGTTATCTCCATGTCTGCAAGGCGCGTCCCCTGATAGTCGGTCGCGAAGACGTCGCTTATCTCCCGGCCCATCGCGATCATGACGGCTACGTAGCCGGGCCGGTACCCGAGGTCCACGTAGTCGACGCCGTAGATCTTCCCGAGCTCCGCTGCGGCCTCCTCGAGCGCGACGTGGCCCAACGGGAGGCCTATCGCTATGTGACCGAGCATGACGACCTTCACGTCCTTCTCGAACGCCTGGCGCAACACCGATTCGAGCATCGGGATGAGTTCGGGCGCGGACGTCGCGTCGAAGTCGATCGACACCATGAGGACGTCGCCGGCCTCGAGCGATTCCACCGCCTCGTGCGCTTCGATGACCGGCGCTGTCGGCGGTATCTCGACCCCCACGCTGATCACGAGCGGTATGGCGACGACGACCAGGAGGATCAGGAAGATGACCCTCCGGTCGATCGACTCCATGCGTTCCCAGAAGCTCTTCGTGTCGCCGGACTTGGCCACTGCAGAAACCTCATCTCCTACGAAAGGTAGCTTCTCTCGATTCCGAGCAGGATCCGAAGCGACATCGAGACGGCGCCGAGCGCCGCGCCTATCTGGATGCCTCGTTTGGCCGCCAGCTGCGGGTAGTTCATGATCCACTCCTGCGCCGCCGGGAAGACGTGCGAGCTGGCGCTGCCGATGGGGACTCGTCCGAGCATCACGATGACGGCCGATACGAGAAGCAGAGTGGCGACGGTGTTCCTCGCGCGGAACGCGCGGTACGACGCCGACGCGATGAAGAACGCCAGGAGCGCGAACATCGTCGCCTGCAGCGGGATGATCGAGTACGTGTAGAGGAACATGAAGGGCGACTGGATGTGAAAGGGGCTACCGTACCGGACGAACCCGATGACGCCGAGCACGACGGTCACGACGAGCCCGACGATCAGCGCCACGCTGTGTCCCCATCCCGCAGGCCGGCGGGTCACACGTCGCACGTGGGCGCGAACGAGGTTGTCGACACCCAGGAGCATCGTGAATCCCGACACGATCGCGAACCAGATGAGGAGTCTTTGCTCCAGCTCGCCGAACGGCTCGTGGGGTATGAAGAACGACACCACAAGGAAGAACCCCGTGAGGAACGTTATCGCGAGCGGAACTGCGCGCTTCATCCGTGCTTCCTCATCAGTTGAACCAGGATCTCATCGCTTCGCAGACGCGCGTGGCCACCGACCCGCCCTCCGGGTCAATCGCGTACCCAACGCTCCCGGCGGCAAACGCGAGCAGTATCAGAATGACGATCACGAGCTTCGCAAGATCCTGACCCTTGAGGCTTCCGAGCATCACCGGCTCCCTGGAC
>JAUWRQ010000266.1 GCA_030610515.1 Candidatus Eiseniibacteriota bacterium
GCCGAGCGGGCACGACTCGTGCTACAGTCCTAACGCATTGGAGAGGGGATGGCTCGCCTTCGCACAGTGTCCTTTCTGCTTCTCGTGATTCTGGCTCTTCCAAGTTGCCAGGGTGGCGAGCCTTCCGGTCAGGGCGAGCACGGATCCGTCCTCGCGGACCAGGAGATCGACGGATTCGCGCTGACACAGACACGTGACGGTCAGAAGGAGTGGGTCCTCCGCGCCGACCGCGCTCTCGTGTTCGAGGAAGCGGGTCGGGTCGAGATGACAGCCTTCCGTGTCGATTTCTTCACGGAGTCCGGAGACGTCAGGTCGACGCTCACGGCAAGAAACGGGCTCCTGATGCGGCGGACCAACGACATGGAGGCGTTCGGCGACGTTCTCCTGTACGCCGAGGACGGCACGAGGCTCACGACGGAGCGGCTGACCTGGAACGAGCGCACCGGCAAGATTCAGTCGGATCGCTTCGTGAGAGTCGTGCAGGGACGGGACGAATTCACAGGCGTCGGGATCGAGGCGGATCCCGACCTCAAGAACATCAGGGTCTTGAGCGAGTTCGAGGCGTTCGTAAGAACGCCGGATGGAGAGCTTGTTGAAGAGGATTGATGGCGGAGGTCCGGGGGCGTCCGCCGGAATCCCCCGCGTCCTCAGAGCCGAGGGGCTGGTCAAGCGCTACGGTCGCCGAGCGGTCGTGAACCACGTGAACGTGGAGCTCGAGCGCGGTGAGGTCGTCGGGCTTCTGGGCCCGAACGGTGCCGGGAAGACGACCACGTTCTACATGATCGTGGGACTGCTTGCGCCGGACGAGGGCTCGGTCTACCTTGACGATGGCGACGTCACACGTCTGCCGATGTACCGCAGGGCGAGAATGGGAATCGGGTATCTCTCGCAGGAGTCGTCGATCTTCAGAGGCTTGACGGTCGGCCAGAACGTGATGGCCATCTTGCAGACCCTTGGCCTGAGCGCGTCGGAGCGCGAGGAGAGGCTCGAGAGCCTCCTGGGCGAGCTCGGAATGGAGGAGCTTCGCGATCGCCGCGCCGACACGCTGTCCGGCGGTGAGAGGAGACGCGTGGAGATCACGAGAGCTCTCGTGACGAGCCCGGCGTTCCTTCTCCTGGACGAACCGTTCGTCGGAATCGACCCGATCGTCGTTCAGGACATCCAGGCCATAATCAGGCGCCTCCGGGACAGGGGGATAGGGATACTCATCACCGATCACAGCGTGCGCGAGACGTTGTCGGTCACCGACCGAGCGTATATCATGTACGAGGGTGAGATCCTCTTGGCGGGCAGTGCGGACGAGCTCGCCACGAACGCCGAGGCCAAGCAGCTCTACCTGGGAGAACGCTTCCAGCTCTAGGACCCGTGCCGGAGACGCCGGCGGGATAGACCCCGGGCACCCCGGGCGCCTACCAGCGCTCAAGAGATCGACGCGGACGCTAGTTCATGGAGCTCAAGCAGCACATGGGGCTTCACCAGCAGCTGGTGATGACCCCGCGACTCCAGATGGCTCTCAAGATCCTCCAGGTATCCACGCTGGAACTCGAGCAGTTCCTTAAGCAGGAGCTTCTGCAGAACCCGCTTCTGGAGAGCCCGGACGAGGACGAGGAGAGCGAGGAGGAGTCCACCGAGTCGTCGAGCGAGGACTCGGAATCCGGAGACTCGGAGACACCGTCCGAGGAGGATCGGACCGCCGAGTCAGCGACCGATTCCGAGAGCGAGTCCGAGGAGCCGCAGGAAACCAAGGAAGACGAGATTGACTGGGACGACTACCTTGACGACATCTACGCGCACGCGTATGGGCAGAACCTGGAGCGCGAGGACGACGAACGATTCGAGCGTGTGCCCGGGGCGGTCGCGACGTTCGAGGATGGCCTGAAGAGCCAGCTTCACGTCGAGTGCTCCGACGACAGGATCATCGGCATTGCTGAATTCATCATCGACGAGCTGAACGCCGAGGGATTCGTCGAGGATTCGCTTGAGGAGATCGCAGCGACGCTCAAGGTTTCGCTTGCGGACGTAGAGCGCGCTCTCGCGTTCGTTCAGTCCCTAGATCCACCCGGGATCGGCGCGAGAAGCCTCGAGGAGAGCCTTCTACTCCAGCTGGACAGACGCGGCTCGGGGGAGAGCCTGGCGGCGCGCGTGGTCAGGGAGTCGTTCGCGGAGCTCAAGGCGTGCCAGTAAGATCAGATTCGCCGGCGCCTGGGCGTCACCACCGAAGACCTGCGCGTCGCGATCAACGAGATCTCGAAGCTCGATCCGCGGCCGCGAACCGATCCGGTCGTTGCCGATGTGGCCTACATCACTCCTGATCTCATCATCGATGAGGTCGATGGCGAGTACGTGGTCTACCTGAACGACCAGGACGTTCCCAGGGTTCGCATCAGCCCCACGTATCGGCGGATGCTCGGGGGCAGCGCTGGCGCGGAGGAGCGCGAGTTCATATCCAAGAAACTCAAGGCCGCCAGGTGGATCGTCCAGAGCATCGAGAATCGCAGGAGGACGATGGTTCGAGTTACCGAGAGCATCTTGAGGGCGCAGCGCGGCTTCTTCGAGAAGGGCGTCTCCGCCCTGCGGCCTCTCACGTTGCAGCAGATCGCCGATGACGTCGCCATGCACGAGTCGACCGTGAGCAGGGTCACTCGCGGGAAGTATGTGCAGACTCCGAGAGGGACGTTTGAACTGAAGTACTTCTTCTCGAGCGGCATCCGCACGACGGACGGCGACGAGGTGGCATCTAAGGCCGTCCGCGACGCGATGCGCGACATCATCAGCAGGGAAGACAAGCGCAAGCCGCTCTCAGACCAGAAGATCGCGGAAGAGCTCAAGAGGATGGGATTCACGATCTCACGCAGGGCCGTCGCCAAGTACAGGGACCAGATGCGCATTCTGAGGGCGGGGCTCCGCAAAGAGATCTGACCGCGCACCCCGGACTATCGATTTGCTTACGGACATCACGTTCGCTCCGACGGAGACCGACGCGACGGAGTTCACCGTTTCCTACTGGAAGGTGGACGCCGGCCAGCGTGTTTCCGAGGGCGACGAACTGCTGGTCGTCGAGTCCGTCGAAGAGAAGACGGCGTTCGCCGTTTCGTCTCCGTTCTCGGGGGTGCTCGCTGAGATCACGGCCGGC
>JAUWRQ010000118.1 GCA_030610515.1 Candidatus Eiseniibacteriota bacterium
GAGATCCTGCACCGCGGCCAGAAGGTCGACCTCATGGTTCTCGGCATCGACAAGGACAGGCACAGGATCTCACTGGGCATCAAGCAGTGCCTCGAGAATCCGTGGCCTCAGCTGGCGGAGCAGTACGCCGTCGGCACGCAGGTCGAGGGCAAGGTCTCGAGGATCCACAAGTCGGGCGTGGTGGTCGATCTGCCCGACGACGTGGAGGGCTTCGTGCCGATGTCGCACCTGGCGCTTCCCGAGATCAGCAAAGTCGAGGCCAGGTTCGCGCCCGGTGACCCGGTTCCGCTCGAGGTCATCGAGGTGTCGCCGGACAACAGGCGCATCGTGCTTTCGGTCCGTGCTTACATGGAGAAGCAGCCGGAGGAGGTGCTCGAGGAGTACGTCGCTGCTCACGAGGTGAGACCCGAGCTGCTTGAGCCCGAGACTCCCGAGGAGGGTGGCGAAGCCGAGCAGGTCGCGGAGGCGACCGAGGCCGCTCCCGAGGACGATGCCGCCGAGAAACCGGCCGAAGACGCTGCGACATCCGAGCCCTCCGGCGGCGACGCCGTCGAGGGCGAGGAGGCGGCTGCCGCGACCGCTCCGGAAGAGACCGGAGAGGAACAGGCGGAGGAAGTCCCCGACGAGGAGGCCGAGAAGGCGCCCGACGCAGGTGACGAGACTCCCAGCGAGGAGCCCGAGAAGGCGCCCGACGCAGGTGACGAGACTCCCGCCGAGGAGCCCGAGAAGGCGCCCGACGCAGGTGACGAGACTCCCAGCGAGGAGCCCGAGAAGGCGTCCGACGCAGGTGACGAGAATCCCGCCGAGGAGCCTGAGAAGGCGCCCGACGCAGGTGACGAGACTCCCGCCGAGGAGCCCGAGAAGGCAGACGATCCCGCTCCTGACGCTCCCGCAGAAGAGCCTGCGGGCGGGGACGAGTCGGAACCGAAGGAAGGCGCCGAGTAGTTCGCGACCGCCCCTTCCAGGGTGACCGCGACGACGGTGCCATCCGATTCCGCGCACGAAGGTGGGGGGACTCCGACGGAGTCCCCCTGCCCACAGATGGGTACAGACGCCAGGCCGGCAATGGGTGAAACGTGGGCAAGACGGAACGGCGCACGGTCGGACTCACGACCGTAGGCTGCAAGCTCAACCAGTATGAAACGGAGGGGCTGACCGAACTCCTCGAGGAGGCGGGGTATGAGGTCGTTCCCTTCGAGGAGCCCGCAGACGTATACGTGGTCAACACGTGCACGGTCACAGGCAGAAGCGATTACCGCTCGCGTCAGATGCTGAGGCGCGCCGCGCGCACGAATCCGGACGCGCTCGTCGTCGCCGCAGGCTGCTACGCGCAGCGTGACCCGTCCGCCCTCTCCGACATGCCCGAGGTGGGACTCGTCGTCGGCCAGTCGTCCAAGCGGGACGTCGTGCCGCTCGTCGAGCGCGCGCTTGCCAACGACGCAGGATCCCGGGGAACACGCGGCGGCGACACGCAGTCCGCGGACGGCGACCACGGCCCCGCGACGCTCGTCGACGTGCGCCCCCACAAGGTCGAGGTGTTCCAGGCGTTCGACATCGAACGCTTCCGTGGGTACACACGCGCGTTCCTTAAGATCCAGGACGGGTGCGACCAATCGTGCACGTACTGCGCGGTTCCGTCCGCGAGGGGGCCGGCCACGAGCCGCCCGCTCCCGGACGTCATCGCGCAGGCGGAGCGCCTGGTGGCCAACGGGTACCAGGAGATCGTTCTCACCGGCGTCCACATAGGGGCGTACGGCGAGGGCGGCGGCGAGCCTCGCCTCCCGGAGCTCCTCGCGTCGCTCTCGTCGATCGACGACCTCGTGAGGATCCGCCTGGGGTCCCTGGAGCCCCGGGAACTGACGTCCGAACTCGCCTCCACCATGCTGTCCCTCGACAAGGTGGCGCACCACCTCCACGTGCCGTTGCAGAGCGGGTCCAACCGCGTGCTCTCGGCGATGCGGCGCGGCTACACGCGGTCCGAGTACGCGCGGGCGGTCCGCCGCGTCACGGACGAGGACCCGCACTGCGGTCTGGGCGCCGACGTCATGGTCGGGTTCCCCGGGGAGACCGATGAGGACTTCGCCGACACGGTGTCTCTCGTCGAGGAGCTTCCCGTCACGTATCTGCACGTCTTCTCTTTCTCGCCGAGACCGGGAACGCCGGCCGCCGCCATGGGCGACGCCGTCCCGGGAATCGAGAAGAAGCGTCGAAGCAGCGTGCTTAGGAAGCTCGGGAAGCGCAGGTCGACGGCCTTCCGCAAAAACCTCAGGGGAACGCGTCACGCCGTTCTCGTCGAGGAGGGAAGCGACCGCGGCGCCGGCGTGCTGTCGGGCCTGGCCGGCAACTACGTGCGCGTGGAGATCGAAGGCGGGGACGAGCTCCGCAACACGTTCGTGACCGTTGAGATCGACGGGGCGGACGAGTCGAGAACATGGGGGACCATCCTTGTGGAGGCACGCCCACGTTGAGAATCTACATGGAGACATATGGCTGTCAGATGAACGAATACGATTCGGGCATGATGAAGGCGATGCTCCGGGCTTCGGGCCACACGCTGGTCGGCGACGCCGCCAGGGCCGACGCCGTCATCGTCAACACCTGCAGCGTGCGCGAGCGGGCCGAAACGAGAGTGCTCGGAAGACTCAGGCACCTGCGTGGCCTCGCCGGTCGGGACGCCATCCTGGGCGTGGTCGGCTGCGTCGCCCAGAGGATGGGGGACGCGCTGGCACGCGAGGTCAAGGGTATCAGCTTCGTGGTCGGGACCGACCAGTACGCGCTTCTTCCTGACGTTCTCGAAAGCGCGCGGAACGGACTCGTACGATTCGAGACAACCGTAGATCCCACCGAATCGTACGTCGCTCGTCCCGACGCGACGGAGGCGGGACTCTGCGAGTTCGTGAGTGTCGCCCGCGGCTGCGACAACTACTGCTCGTACTGCATCGTACCGTACGTCCGCGGTCGCGAGCGAAGCCGTCCGGCACGGGCGGTCGTCCGCGAAGTACGGAGGCTCGCCGAGCTCGGGACCCGCGACGTCACACTGCTCGGGCAGAACGTGAACTCGTATCGCGACGGCTCGGCGGACTTCGCCGACCTCCTCAAGGTCGTGAACGACGTCGACGGGATCGAGCGGATAAGGTTCGCGACCTCTCATCCCAAGGACTTGTCGGAGGGACTCGTTGCCGCCATGGCGGACCTCCCGAAGGTCTGTGAGCATCTTCACCTTCCTGTTCAGTCCGGCTCCACCCGCACTCTCGAGAGAATGAACCGCTCGTACGCGAGGGAGCAGTATCTGAGCCTCGTCGATATGGTTCGCGAGCGCGTTCCGGGCGCGGCGCTCACGACGGACATCATCGTGGGGTTCCCAGGCGAGTCCGAGGCCGACTTCGAGGAGACGCTCTCGCTCATGGAGAACGTGCGCTTCGATTCGGCTTTCATGTTCCGCTACTCAGTGAGGGAGGGAACGAAGGCGGCGAAGCTACCGGACGACGTGCCCGAGGACGTGAAGATCCGGAGGCTCACGAGCGTCATCGAACTCCAGAAGGCGATCACGAGCGAGCTGAACGGCAAGCTCGCGGGCTCCACGGTCGAGGTCCTGGTCGAAGGCCCGAGCGAGAGGGACCCGTCCTCTCTCTTCGGGAGAACCAGAACGGGCAAGGCCGTCGTGGCGCCGGGACCAGGGGCGCTTGCAGGAAGGCTCGTTCCCGTCCGCATCGAGCGAGTCACGGCGTGGACGCTGCACGGCGCCATGGCGGAGAACGGCCGACGGTAGGGCGACCTTCGGAGAAACTCCTTGCGGGCGCACGAAGAGGATTGATAGACTGTCGCGTGTCCGAGCGGCTCCAGGCCGCGTGGAAAACACCCGCGGACCGGCACTTGCGGCTCCCAACCGGAGGTCCGTCGGAACTCTCTCCGTGGAGGTGAGGCTCGTGTGGCTCGTCAGAATGCTGCTGTTCCTCGTTCTCGTCATCGTGGTCACCGGGTTCGCGATGCAGAACGGGGCCGAAAGCGCGACTGTCAAGCTCTGGCCGGGCAAGATATTCTTTGACGTTCCGCTTGTCCTTCTGCTGTTCGAGGCCTTCGTTCTCGGCGCCGTCGTGTGGTTCGTCGTCTCCATCTTCCACGAGGTGACCCTCCGGACGGCGATTCGGCGGCTCAAGCGGGAGAACACCGACCTCAATCAAGAGATCGCCGGGCTTCGGAGTATCTCTCTCGACGTCATCGAGGGCGAGTCTCCGGACGAAGAGCCCTAGCCGCGTCGTCCAGGCAACCCGGGGAGCCATGTCATGAGCTTCGGTGTCGTCATAGCGATCGTCGCCGTCGTCGTCGTCGCTGCCGTGATCGTGGTCGGCACGCGCGTGCGTAGGCGCAAGCGCGCCTCCGACGAGTCCGCGTATCAGAAGGGGCTCGACGCCCTCATCGCCGGTGACAGGGATTCGGCCCTCAAGCACCTGGCCGTAACGGTGCGCGACGACCCACGAAACGTCGACGCGTACATCAAGCTGGGGAACCTCCTGCGCGAGCGCGGCCAGACGAGACAGGCGATTCAGGTCCACCGCGAACTGCTCGTCAAGCGACGTCTGCCGACGCCCGTGAGAAGCGAGATCACGAAGAACCTGGCGCTGGATTACGCCGACGCGCGGCGCTGGGGAGACGTCGTCGAACAGATCAAATCGCTCCCGAGGTCCGAACGCTCGGACTGGCGCATGCTGATGCTCGCCCGCGACGCCTACGAGGCCGTGGGGGACTTCGAGCGTTCCATCGCGACTCACCGCGACATGCTCAAGGCCGGCCGGACCCGCGAATCATCGCTCGGTGTCTACCGCGCCCACGCCGCGCTGCTCGCGCTCGAGCGCGGCGACTCGGTGCGCGCAAGGTCGGAGTTCCAGACGGCGCTGAAGGAAGATCCGGAAGCCGCCATCGCGGATCTCCATCTGGGCGACATCGCCTCCGGCGGAGGTGACCTCGAACGGGCGACGGCACACTGGATGAGGCTCGTCTCGGACAAGCCCGAGTGCGCGTATCTCGTGTTCGACAGGCTTGAGAAGGCCTACTTCGAGCTCGGGGACTTCGGGCGGATGATGAGCGTCTACGAGGACGTCGTGTCCAGGTCGCCATCGAGCGTGCACGCGTACTGCGGACTCTCACGAATGCTCGAGCGCAAGGGCGACATCGATGAGGCCGTCAACGCCGCGCGGGAAGCCATCAAGCACGAGGGCGCGACGCTGCTGGGGCACAGGCAGCTGGTGGAACTCCTCGTGAGAAACGAGCGCTTCGAAGAGGCC
>JAUWRQ010000205.1 GCA_030610515.1 Candidatus Eiseniibacteriota bacterium
CAAAAACAAACCGCGACGGATGGCTGGCGGAGTTCACCAAACCACTCATCGCGGTAGCCGATTACCACTAGCGGGAACTATGACCGGACGGTCATGACCTGTCCAGTCCTAAGTTGCACGCCGTGGCAAGCGAGAGAAGCCCGGGCCAGCGTGCCCGGGCCTCTCTCCCACTTCGTCGTGCTGCCCGCCTCCGGACGCCGTGCAGGCCCTTCCCGTCCGCGTGGCGACACTCCTTCCGGAACAGGTCGTTCGCTAGAACACGATGCTCCCGTCACCGGTGTTCTCGATGTCGCAGGGGTACGGCTGTCCTTCCGTGGGCGGCACGTTGTCCCACGTGTTGTGGAGCGCCCATATCGGGTTGTCGGTCTGGTTCGTCACGCCGCACTGCGCGTTGCCCTGGATCGTGTTCCCGCCGAGGCTTCCCCTGGCTCCGCCGCCGAGGTCGGGCTCCGGCTCGTCGAACTCCGCTGAGAAGATCATGACTCCGTGCAGGTTGTCGGTGATCGTGCACCCCTCGATGAGCGGATCGCTGTCGCCGGTGATCACGATCCCGTAGGCCCAACCAGAGATCGTGCAGTTGCGGACCGTGGAGTGCGAGCCTTCGATGAGCTCGAATCCCCGCTCGTTACCGGGGTCCGTGAGGTTGAGTATCTCGCAGTCCTCGATGACAGCGTCACTGCCGGGGTTGTGGACCCTGATGGCCGAGTGGTCGTAGGCGTCGGTGAACTTCACGTTCTTGATGAGGAGCGAGTCGCCCGTCGCGAGGACGCCGAAGTTCGCGACGTCCCGCGACGAGTCGAGCGTGAAGCTGATGAGCGACGCGGCGTCGTACAGTCCCACGACAGAGTAGAAATGCGAGGCGACGAGGAAGCACGAGTCGCGGTGGGCGCCCCTAAGGGTTACGCCTGGAGAGACCGCGAAGTTATCATCCTCCCCGAGGGCTTGGTCGTAGGTCCCGGCGCGCACGTGTAGCGTGTCGCCGCGATCGACGTGGTCCAGCCCGTAGCTGACGGTCTTGAAGGGCGTCGCCCACGTGCCGGCAGACGCGGCGTCGGTCCCTGAGGAGGCGTCGACATACTTGAGCGTGAACAGAAGAGCGTGTCAGACACGGTCCACGAGGAGTTCGAGCGCGCCGCGGCGGTGATCACGACGTCGCCTCCCGCCGGCACGACCTGTGGAGCGGTGTAGGTGGCGGGGTTGTCCTGAGTGATCGTGCCGCTCTGGGCGTTGCCGCCGAGCACACCGTCCACGTACCAGTCGCAGTTCGGCGCCTCTCGCGCGTACGTGTTCGTTGCCTGTGCCGTGATCGTTCTGGTCAGCTGTACGCTGTCGCCGCTCAAGGTCAGAGCGATCCCCGTCGGGGCAGCCGGGCTGCTGCTTTCGGACGAACTGCAGCCGGTGAACGTGGTGACGGCAAACGCCGTCAGTGCCGCGAGCAGCGAGGCGACGGCCACGCATCTCCAGACTGCCGACGTTGCTCTTTTCTTCTGAGTCACTTCGTCACACCTCCCCGGAGATTCGACTCCGTCGAGACAGCAAGCTCTCCACGCGGCGGCGGTCGACGCAGCGTCCCACTCCCTCCTGGTTGTTCGCGCCTGCGCTACTGGTCAGGGAACTTCGTCGAACAGGGCTCACCACCGATGCCCCAATCCGTCTTAGGCACCTCGCGGATGATGACCTCGACGGCCTCGAGCGGCGCGCCCGACGTGCGGGACACGGCGTCCGTGACCTCGCGGATCATCCTCTCCTTGACCTCGGCGCTTCTTCCGGGCCACAGGCTGATCTCGACAAGTGGCATCGCGGGACCTCCTATGCTTGCAGCAGCTCGCGCATACGCGAGACAGCCGGCGCCATGATCTTCCTGCTCTCTTCCGTGATCTCGGCGAGCGGCGGCCGCAGCTCACCGCTCGAGATGAGCCCGAGCTCCGCCATCGCGTACTTGACCGGAGCCGGGTTCGTCTCGACGAAGAGGGCCTTCGAGAGGAAGCGCACTTCACGGTGGAGCTGCACGGCGCGGGCCGGGTCGGACGGGTACGACCTGACCATCTCCGAGACGACCGACGGCAGAACGTTGGCGGCTACCGACACGACGCCCGACGCCCCGACGGACATCATCGGGAGGGTGAGCGGGTCATCGCCCGAGAGGATCGTGATGTCGCAGAGCTCCCGGATGGCGCTCACCTGGTCGACGGAGCCCGCCGCTTCCTTGATCGCCACGATGTTCTCGATCTCGGAGAGCCTCGCGACGGTCTCGGGGAGCATGTTTAGGCCCGTGCGCCCCGGAACGTTGTAGAGGACGATCGGTATGTCGACCGCCTCCGCCACCGCCTTGTAGTGCCGGTATTGGCCCTCGGGCGACGGCTTGTTGTAGTAGGGCGTGATGATGAGCGCCCCCGATGCTCCGGCTTCCGCGGCCTGCTTCGTAAGCCTGACGGTCTCGCGGGTCGAGTTCGACCCCGTTCCGGGGATGACCGGGATCGAGCCATCGGTCTCCTCCAGACAGACGTCGATCAACCGCGACCTCTCGTTCGGAGTGAGGGTGGCGGCCTCCCCCGTGCATCCTGCCGGGACGATCCCCGCGGTTCCGGCGGCCAGGTGCATGCGCAGGAGCCCACGCAGCGACGCCTCGTCGAGTTCTCCATCCTTCATCGGTGTTACCGTCGCTACGAACGAACCCTCGAACATCGAGTCTCTCCTCCCGTCAGTCTTCCGACCACCTGATCTCCCCTTCGTATACCGTTCTCGCGTCACCGGTGAGCGAGACGTCGCAGAACCCGAGATCGCTCATGAAGAAGCCGACCACGAGCGTGAAGCCGCCCCTCGTGCGGATCGACACGGGCGGCTGGATCTTGCCGAGCGCTGCCATGACCACGGCGGCCGCGACCGCCCCCGTACCGCACGCGAGCGTCTCGTCCTCGACGCCTCTTTCGTACGTGCGAAGGGATATCTCGCGTGGTCCCTGCTGCTCAACGAAATCCACGTTCGTGCCCTCCGGCAGGAACCGCCGGTGTTCGCGTATTGCTCTTCCGACGTCGACGACGGGGTACTCGTTCAGCTCCTCGACCTCGAGCACGGCATGGGGAACGCCGGTGTTCACGCGGTGGACGATGAACTGCTCTCCCTTGAGTCCTATCTCGAAGCTCAGCAGCAGCGCGCGCGGATCCATCATGGCGAGTTTCACATCCGTCTCATCGACGATCGTCGCCTCGTGCGTGCCCGACCTGCTCTCGAAGCACATCTCGCTGCCCGCGATATCGTGCTCGCGAGCGAAGCGCGCGAGGCAGCGTCCGCCGTTCCCGCACATGTCGGCCTCGCTCCCGTCCGCGTTGAAGTAGCGCATCCGGAAGTCGCAGCGGGAACTGGGGATCACGAGGATGAGTCCATCGGCTCCGATCGACAACCTCCTGCGGCAGAGCTGCTTGGCCAACTCCCTCGCGTCCTCTCCCACGGAGTTCTCCCGGTCGTCGATGACGATGAAGTCGTTGCCGGCCCCGGACATCTTGGCGAACTGAAGCGTCACTCCGTCTCCTCCTGCGGGTCTGGCCGAGTTCGAACCCCGGGCGGTTCCATGGGGATGATGATCCCCACGGCCGAATCGCCCGACGCCTCGATGAACGCTGCGTCCTCGAGCGAGCCTCCGGTCTCTGCGTTGATGGAATAGCGCCTATCGCCGTCCGCGTCCAGGAACGCCAGCAGCGCATACGGGGTAGCGGATGCTTTCAGGTGTTCGATTCGGAAGGTCCCGTCGTCGGCGGACGCGGACGTGTCGCCGCACGGATGAAGCAGCTCTGACG
>JAUWRQ010000134.1 GCA_030610515.1 Candidatus Eiseniibacteriota bacterium
GCCAGACGCCCGACACCTCGTATCTCCCGGCCGACAGCAGTATCGCTCTCGAGAAGTGGGACAACTTCGCCGTGGACCCCGACATGCTGCAGACGTCGGTCCCCGGCATCTTCGCCGGCGGCGACGCGGTGACGGGTCCGGCGACGGTCATCGAGGCGATAGCCGCGGGCAAGGAAGCCGCGATATCGATCGACAGGTACATCCGCGGCGTCGACCTCAAGGAGGGAAGGAAGGTCGAGCGCGCGCCCGTGGAAGAGGTGGAGATCCCGCCGCACCTTCAGAAGGCGGAGAGACAGGAGATGGCGTTCGCTCCTGTGAAGGAGCGTACCTCGAGCTTCGCTGAGGTCGCGCTCGGGCTCACCGAGGAGCAGGTGATCGCGGAGGCGGCGCGTTGCTTTAACTGCGGGGGCTGCTGCGAGTGCGGGGAATGCGAGAAGGTCTGCGAGCCCGAAGCGATCGTCCACGACATGGAGGACGAGATCATCGAGGAGGACATCGGGGCGATCATCGTGGCCACCGGGTTCGACTTCTACGATCCGCAGGAGGCGAGCGAGTACGGCTTCAAGAGGTTCAGGAACGTCATAACGAGCCTTCAGCTTGAGAGACTTCTCTCCGCGAGCGGCCCCACGAGGGGCATCCTGACCACGCTTACCGACGACGAGCCGCCCGAGCGCGTGGCCTTCATCCAGTGCGTGGGCTCGAGGTCGGTCAAGCGCGGCATCCTCTACTGCAGCCGTATCTGCTGCATGAACGCGGTGAAGGACGCTCTCCTGATCGAGGAGCTCTTCCCCGAGTCGGAGCAGCTCATCTTCAACATCGACATGCGCGCGTTCGGGAAGGGCTTCGAGGCCTTCTTCGAGCGTTCGCACGGGATCTCGAAGCTCAGGTACGTCAAGGGGAAGCCGTCGAAGGTCACCGAGGACGGCGAGACGGGCGAGCTCATTCTCCACTACGAGGACAGCGAGACAGCGAAGATCGAACGGAAGAAGGTCGACATGGTCGTTCTCTCCTCGGCTCTCGTTCCCTCGAAGGGAACGGCGGGGCTGGCCGAGGTCCTAGGCATCGAGGTCGACGGCGACGGGTTCCTGAAAAGCAGGGACGCGTCGGCATACCCTCTCGAGTCTACCAGAGAGGGCGTGTATGTCGCGGGTGGCGCCATCGGCCCGAAGGACATCACCGACGCCGTCGCGGAAGCGTCCGGGGCGTCGGCCCTCGCCGCCGGCCACATGCTCGACAACAGGGTCGAGCCGGTGCATGAGGAGATCGAGCCGATCGACGTCTCCGGAGAGCCCAGGATCGGCGTGTTCGTGTGCCACTGCGGCATCAACATCGCGGGCGTCCTGGACGTTGCGAAGCTGACTGAGTACGCGAGGATACTGCCGAACGTCGCGTTCGCGGAGCACGTACTCTTCGCCTGCGCCGAGAGCACGCAGCGCCAGATTCAGGACCGCATCGCCGAACATGCCCTGAACCGGGTCGTGGTCGCGGCGTGCACGCCGCGGACGCACGAGCCGGTGTTCAGGGAGACGTGCGCGAGGGTCGGCCTCAATCCATACCTCGTCGAGATGGTCAACATCCGCGACCAGTGTTCGTGGGTACACCACGACCAGCCGGTCGAGGCGACCGAGAAGGCACGTGACCTCATTCGCATGGCGACGGCGAGGTCGAGACTCCTCTCGCCGCTCGCCGAACGCGAGTTCGGCGTGGGTCACGAGGTTCTCGTCGTTGGGGGAGGCATAGCCGGCATACAGGCGGCCATCGACCTCTCCAAGCGTGGCTTCGAGGTCCACCTGGCCGAGCAACACGATCGCCTCGGCGGTCGCGTTCTGGACCTCGCGAGCATCTACCCCAGCGGGCACTCCGGCAAGTGGCTCATCGACGAGAAGGTCCGCGAGCTCGAAGAGCGCGGCGTCGACGTGAGGACCGGCGTCACGCTGACCGAGGTCAGCGGCTTCGTCGGCAATTTCGAGGCGGTGCTCTCGCCGCCCGACGGCCGGGACGGCAGCGCTGAGACGCTCGATGTCGGAGCGATCGTCATAGCCAGCGGCGCGGACGTCTACACGCCCGACGGGGAGTTCGCCTTCGGGGAAGTCCCGAACGTCATAGGCAATACGGAATTCGAGAGCGTGCTGGGAGCCGACAGCCCGAAGTTCCACGGGAAGCCCGTCCAGGACGTCGTCTACGTGCAGTGCGTGGGCTCTCGAGGGCCCAAGGGGAGCCCGGAGTGCTCGAGGTACTGTTGCCAGGCGGCGATACGCCAGGCAATCCAGCTGCGCGAGAAGGGCATAAACGTCGTCATCCTTCACAGGGACGTCCGCGTCTACAGCAGGGGCGGCGAGGAGATGTACCGGAAGGCGCGCGAGATGGGCGTCACCTTCTTCCGGTACGATCCGGACGATCCCCCGACGGTCGGGTCGGTCGGCGACAGGGCACGAGTCGTGCTCAAGTACAAGCCTCACGGGATCGACATCGCGCTCCCCGCGGACGTTGTCGTGCTGTCGCTCGGGATGGTGGCGAGGGCCGAGACGGCGGGCCTCGTGGACCTTCTGAAGGTGCCAGTCGGAAGCGACGGTTTCCTACTGGAGCGTCATCCTAAGTTCGGTCCCGTAGAGACGAACACGGAGGGAATCTTCCTGTGCGGATGCGCGCAGGCCCCCAAGGACATTGGGGACTCGATCGCGCAGTCGTCTGCCGTCGCTTCGAAGGTCGGGGCACTCCTGGCCCGCGACACGATCGCTGTCGAACCCGTGACGGCGGTCGTCGCCGACCGGCTGTGCCGCTCGTGCGGGCAATGCGTCGAGGTCTGCGAGTTCCACGCGATAGAGATCGAGGAGCTTCCGGACGGACGCCGCGCCGCCGTGGTGAACGAGGCGCTGTGCAAGGGCTGCGGCACGTGCGCCGTCGTCTGCCCCAACGGGGCCATCTCGATACGGCACTTCACCAGTGAGATGATCGAGTCGATGATTGAAGCCTACCTCGCGCCATCCGAGAAGTACGGCTCGGAGGCGTGGCCGGAGGAAGAGCTTGCCGAGCAGGAGTAAGAAGACCGCGCCGAAGAAGGCTCCGAAGGCGTCCGCCAAGCCGGCGAAGAAGGCGGTGAAGAAGACCGACGCCGGCGCTCCCGAGAAGAGACTTGTCTGGCAGAAGGAGCAGGAGGGCGCCGCCGCCCGGGAGGTCGCGCGCGAGGGCGACGGGGGCTTCGAGCCCAGGATCATCGCGTTCGCGTGCAACTGGTGCAGCTACCCGGCGGCGGACGCGGCGGGCATCGGCAAGATGCAGTACCCGCCCAACGCGCGGATCATCCGCGTGATGTGCGCGGGCCGCATCCACCCCGCGTTCGTTCTCAGGGCGCTGGAGCTGGGTGCGGACGGCGTGCTCGTATCCGGTTGCCACGATGCGGACTGCCACTATCTGTTCGGCGCGAAG
Organism: Candidatus Eiseniibacteriota bacterium; assembly: GCA_030610515.1. Taxonomy (GTDB): domain Bacteria; phylum Joyebacterota; class Joyebacteria; order Joyebacterales; family Joyebacteraceae; genus WJLY01. The sequence continues at coordinate 3,427 of JAUWRQ010000134.1, forward strand.
CGCGCGGGAGAGCAGTTCGAGAAGACGGCCGAGCTCGTCAGGATGCTCGGACTCGAGAAGGAACGCGTCCGGTTCGAGCAGATATCCGCGGCCGAGGCGCCCATGAGAAAGGCCCTGCCGAGCTCCGTTCCGGAGCGCTTCGTCGATCTCAATCTGGACGCCTTCGAGCGTGGGTACGAGCGCGGGCTGGCGGCGCTGGGAAAGCTGCCTGCGGGCGGTGAGGCCGCGGCGAGGAAGAAGGCTGCACCGAGGAAGGCAGCGGTGAAGAAGGCTGCGAAGAAGAAGACTGCGAAGAAGAAGGCAGCGCCGAAGAAGAAGGCAGCCTCGAAGAAGGCCACGACGCGCAGAAAGCGCGCGACTAAGAAGTAGCGCGGGCCGCATGAGGCGGCCGTCTCACCTCTGGGGTATGGGGAGGGCTGGATGGAGAAGGGCGTGCTCGTGATTGGGGGCGGCATCGCAGGCATACAGGCCGCGCTCGATCTCGCGAATGCGCAGTTCAAGGTCTACCTGGTCGAGCGGGCTCCTTCAGTAGGCGGGAAGATGGCCCAGCTTGACAAGACCTTCCCGAGCATGGACTGCGCCATCTGAATACTCGGTCCTAAGATGATGGATGTCGGTCGGCATCCTAACATAACACTCTGGACCAATAGCGAGGTTGTCAAGGTCGATGGAGAGGCCGGCGACTTCAAGGTCGACGTTCTGCGACAGGCGCGCTACGTCGACTTCGAGAAGTGCAACGGCTGTGGCGACTGCTCGCCCGCTTGTCCCGTGGGGCTGTGCAGCGAGTTCGACGTGGGGCTCGTGGATCGGTCCGCCATCTACAGACCGTTTCCCCAGGCCGTACCGAACAAGTTCGTCATCGACAAGCGGGGTGTCTCCCCGTGCAAGTTCGCGTGCCCTGCCGACGTGAACGCCCAGGGATATGTGGCGCTGGCGTCGCAGGGGAAGTTCGAAGAGGCGCTCGCCCTGGAGCGCGAGGAGAACCCGTTCCCGTCGGTGTGCGGCAGGGTCTGCACTCATCCCTGCGAGGGGGAGTGCAAGAGGGGGGACTTCGACGTTCCGGTCGCGATACGGAGCATCAAGCGGTTCCTGGCCGATTGCGAGGAGGAGCCGCCCAAGCCCGAGTTGCCGAAGGCCAAGAAGCAGAAGGTCGCGATCGTCGGCAGCGGACCCTCGGGGCTCGCCTGTGCGCACCGACTCGGCAAGCTGGGCTACGCCTCGACCGTGTTCGAAGCGCTGCCGGTGGCGGGTGGAATGCTGGCGGCCGGCATCCCGGAGTTCAGGCTCCCCAGGGAAGGCCTCCGGCGGGACATCGACTACATCAAGAGCTGGCGGGTTACGATCAAGACGGACCACAAGGTCGACGACCTCGAGAAGCTGCTCAAGGAAGGCTACAGCGCGGTCTACGTCGCCACCGGGGCGTGGCGTGAGAGGAAGCTCAACGTTGAGGGCGAGGACCTCGAGGGCGTGTACTACGGGGTCGACTTCCTGTCCAAGGTCAACCTGGGTGAGAAGGTGGAGGTCGGGGAGAGGGTAGCAGTCATCGGCGGTGGGAACTCGGCGATCGACGCCGCGCGAACAGCGGTGAGGTCCGGCGGGAAAGAAGTGACCATCGTCTACCGGAGGTCAC
>JAUWRQ010000334.1 GCA_030610515.1 Candidatus Eiseniibacteriota bacterium
AGCCTCGGGTACCGACGAGATGACCGAGGCCATCGCGTCGAGAAGGTGCTCGTGCCCCTTGACCGGCGAGAGCCGCGCGACGTTGAGGACCACGGGGGCCCCTGCGGCGATTCCCAGCCCGGAGAGCGGCTCTGCGTCGCGCGCGGGCTCGAACCAGGATTCCTCTATGGGCGCATGCAGCCTGTGCACACGCCCCGGCGGAACGCCCAGCCTCTCTACGAGCCACCCCTCGATGCGGGACGAAGAGGCTACTACCGCGGAGGTCATCCTGCCGTAGAGAAATCGGTTCCCCGGATGAGCCGACGGGATCGACGCGCTGCCACGCAGGTGGACCAGCGGTGCGCGCCCGCCGCACGCAACTGCCGCCAGGATGTGCGCCGTCGGCCTCGACGAGTGAACGACGTCGTAGCTGCCGCACTGCACCAGCCCGGAAAGGAAACGAGCGTCAGCGACGAAGTCAGCGACGGTGCTCGACGGCGAAGGACCGGGCAGCTCAAGGAACGCCACGTCCTCTCTCAAGCGAGCCGCCGCGGGGCTCCTTGCCGGCGCAGCGAACTTGACGGAAATCCCCATCGCTGCCTCCGCCCCGGCCACCGCGACGGCGTACTCCGTCTCGGCGGTCCACACGAGCGAGTCAGTAACGACGAGGGCGCTACGCATTCGCGGGTTCCTTCCGCACCAGATCAAGCGCACGGGACACGACGTCCTCCACGGACACGCCCTTCATGCACTCCAGCGTTCCGATGGGGCAGTGGTCGCTCCCGTGCCGCCCGCAGGGCCTGCAGTCGAGCGGCGTCTCGACGACGGCCGACACGTCCGAATACGGCGCGAAGCCCTGCGCCGGGACTGTCGGACCGAACACCGTGACGATCGGAACTCCGAAACCCGCGGCCACGTGCGTGACGGCCGAGTCGTTCGACAGAACGAGCCCTGCCCCGGACACGAGCGCGAGAAGCTGTCCGAGTGGAAGCTCGCCCGTGAGATCGGTCGCCACGGACCCCGCCTGTCTCGTCACCAGCGCGCCGACGTCGGCCTCCTCCGCTGTGCCCACCACGACCACGTCGGCGGAGAGCTCGTCCGCCAGTAGCCGGGCGGCCCGGGCGAACCGCTCCGGAAGCCACTGCTTCGTGGCCCACCGGCTTCCGGGCGCCACGACGAGGCGGCTCCTGCCCGCGTCCACGCCCCGCCCGGCAAGCGCGGCAGCCAGAGCTTCGGTCTGACCGTCAGGAACCGTGAGCGCGAATGGGAGACGCCGGCCCGGCAGCACGACGCCGAGCGTCTCCGCCAGGGCCGCGACCCGTTCGACCTCGTGAACTCCTCCCGGGTACGGGACCAGCTCGGTGAGAAGCAGCCTGCCACCGCTCACGTCGAACCCGACGCGGCGGCGCGCACGCGCGGCGAAGCTCAGGAAGGCGCTCCGGAACGACCTGTGGGGAACGAGAGCGACGTCGGCCGAGAGTCTCCTCAGCTCACCGATCACTCGCGCCATCCCTCGGACACCTGCGTCACTCCCACGTTTGTCGTATGTGATCACGCGGTCCGCAACACCCTGCTCCTCGAGGAAGCCGGCGCCCGGCGGGGCGGCGACAACGAAGGTCCTCGATATGCGCGGGTCGTGCCGCAGCAGATCCAGCAGGGGAACTGTCAGGATCACGTCTCCGAGGAACGCTGTCTGCACGACCAGGCACCTCATGCGCCCCCCCCCGTTGTCTCCAGAAGCACGGAGGCCACACCAAGAACCTCGTGGGGGGCGATGGACCGCATGCAGTCCCAGTGACCCAGGTGGCACCGCTCGCTCCCGTAGAACGAGCATGCGCTGCACTCGAGGTCCCTGTAGACGGTGGAATCCCCACGGAAGTCGAACTGGCCCGGGTCGGTGGGACCGAAGAGCGCGACGGAGGGAACGCCCAGGGCCATGGCCATGTGAGTGGGACCGCTGTCGTTTCCGATGTAGAGGCGCGCCCGCGCGATGACGGCGGCCGTTTCGCCGAGGGACGTCTCGCCCGCCGCGTTCGTGACCCCCGCACCGGCCTGGCGGGCGACGTCCGTGCAGAGCTCGCGCTCCCCCGGTGCGCCCAGGAGCACCACCCGCAGCCCGAAGTCCGAGACGAGACCGGCCGACAGCCTCGCGTAGTCCCCGGACGGCCACCGCTTCGTCGCCCACATCGACCCCGGGACGACGGCCACGAACGGCTCCGCGCCGACACCGCAACGCCCGAGGAACTCCCGGCCGACCTCGGCGTCCCGATCTGCAACGTAGAGCCGGGGACGCACGCAGGGTGCCTGGACACCGAGCGGCGCGAGCGCGTCCAGATAGCGTTGCACCAGCAGTTTCGAGGCGCGGAAGGGGCGCCTCAACAGTCGCACCCGCACCGCATCCCGGAGCTCGCGCTTGTGGTAAGCCGTCCGGACGGGAATCCCGGACGCGCGGACGATGCGCGTCGTTCTCGCATTCCTGTGCAGGTCGACCACGGCCGAGTAGCGCGCGTCTCGTATCTCGCGAACGAGCGACGCCGTCCCGCCGCTCGACGACGTATCGAGCAGGTGGACGCGCGACAGCGCGGGATGCGACGCGACGAGGTC